>CAWUJR010000285.1:0-5351 GCA_963922375.1 uncultured Robbsia sp. | reverse complement strand
CGGTGTCCACGCTCAGCTCCGTCAGTTCGGGGTCGGCCGCCGCCAAGCGGCTTTCGAGCCAGTTGAAGAATGCGCATAATGCCGCGCCGTCCTGCTCCATCGTGTTGCGGATGTGTAGCGCTTCGTCGTCGCGCTTCAGCGCTTTCGCAAGCGTCGACGGATTCGCTCCTTCGACGATGGTCACGCTCGAAGCGGCCGTACCGACGATTTGCGCAAGCCCGAGCGTCGTGCGACGCGGATCCATGAGAAGGCGTGCGCCCACGGGGAGCGCGCGCAATGCGTCGCGTACGCTGTCATACGGCGCGAGATCAATCGCATCGTTGCGCAGCACGGCGGCCAGCGCATCGGGCACCTTGCGCGCATCGACGAAAAGCGTGACGTCGGTCGGTCCGATCAGTGCATGGGCGACGAAGACAGGGTTATAGCTGACGTCGGCACCGCGCAGATTGAATATCCACGCGAGATCGTCCAATGTGGACACCAGATGCCAGTCCGCGCCGAGCGCGGCCATGTCGCGGCGTACCATCGCGAGCTTGTCCGCGCGGGCAACGGGCGCGTACGGCGGTGCATGCTCAAAAATCGATTCTAACGGCAGCGCGGGCCGGTCATGCCAGACGCGCTCGACAAGATCGAGGTCCGTGCGCAGCGTAATGCCGCCTGCGCTGGGGCCTTTGTCCAGCGTATCTTTCAGCAGCGCCGCGGTTCCCAGTGCCAGCACATTGCCGTCGATCGCAAGCGTCGCACCGACAGGCAGGTTGTCGGCGACCCATTCCAGATGGGCGTTCGTGCGCCCCCCGATCAGCTTCATCAGCGCGATGCCGGTATCCGCCAGCTCCGCCTCCGCTTGTACCCAGTAACGACTATCGACCCAAAGACCGGCGAACGACGCGGTGACCACGAGTGTGCCCACCGACCCGGTAAAACCGCTCAACCAGGCGCGCCCCTGCCAGCGAAGGGGCGGATATTCGGAGAGATGCGGATCGGAAGACGGTACGACACACGCATCGATCTGCTCGTCGCGCATGGCGTTGCGCAGACTTTCGATGCGTGCGCGATAGGTAGCGGCGCGATCCAGCGCACCTTGTTCTACGGCAGTATTCATGCGTTCTCCCTCGATATGGCATTTGCCGACGATAGCTTTCAATGACGCGCACGCGTGCGAGCCGCGCGGCGGTTCCAGCTGCCATACACGGTCACGGCAATGATCGCGGCCAACACGCTAGCCAGCCATTCCAGCGACGACCCATCGTCGAACATGCCGACGATATTGCCGATCATCTTCATCATCAGCGCACACATGGCGGCGATGAGTGCGCTCCAGCCCAATCGACCGAGCCGCCAGCCGCCTTGCATCCATTCGCCGATGAAACCGATCACCGCGCCAACGAACAGCGTTCCGAACCACCCCATTAACGACTCCCTTTCTTCCCTTTCGCCGGTGTCACGCGAACAGCGTGCGCTACCGGCGGCACGATATGCTGCACGCCGCGCACCGTCTTTGTCTATGACGAAGAAAACAAATGGCTTGTCTCGCGCCTCTACAACGCTTATCGGAGTCATCCTATAGTGCTTTGGCGGGGCGCGCACTACGATCACGGCCATGCGTATTGCCCTCCTCGCCCCCTCCTCGCCTCGCGTCGACTATCTGCAGATGGTGCTCGGCACTGCCGGCTACCGCTGTCATGCGTTTACGCATGCGGAATCGTCTGTAGGCGCGGTGCTGGCCGACACGTTCGACGGCCTGATCGTCTGCGGCGCGCCGCATGACCCATTGTTGCGAGAGGTGTTGCGCACGCTGCGCGAACGGCCGACGCCCGTTATCGCGATGATATCGCCGTCCGCGGATGCCGATGTGATCGCCACGCTGGATGAGGGTGCCGACGACTGTCTCGGCGAACCGTTTCACCCTGGCCTGCTCGTCGCCCGCTTGCGCGCGGTACTGCGACGCTGCGCGGTACCGGCGCAAACCGACCGCTCATTGTCGCGCTTCGACCGCTATTGTTTCGATCCGGCGCGCCATCTGGTCACTTTTGACGAGAAGACCCGGGCGCTGACGCCAAAAGAAATGACGTTGGCGCTGCTGCTGTTTCGCAACGTCGGGCGCGAACTGTCGCGTCGCTACCTGATCGAAGGCGTGTGGATGCGGGAATCGCAATCGACGTCCCGCAGTCTGGATACGCATGTGTCGCGCATTCGCCGCAAACTCGAATTGACACCGGATAACGGCTACCAGTTGGCTGCGATCTATAGTCACGGCTACCGGCTCGACCGATTCGCTTGTCAGGCGAGAACGGCACCCACGCCCCCTGCCTGGCACGCGACGCCGGCGGACGCTCAGGCGGACTCGTTGACGGGTGCGCTGACGAGCCCATAGCGACGCCACTGATCAGCTGTTGTTTTACGGCATCAGTCGCCGGCCTGCGAGCATTGCTGCATAAGGGCATGGGTAGCTTGTCAAGCTTGCCGAGTGGTGCTCCCGACGGCGATCGGCGATATGGGACTATAATATCGGCCAATAGCGAGTCGATAATAAATGCAACTCCTCACGATCGGAATCAATCACCACACCGCGCCCGTCGCCTTGCGCGAGCGTGTGGCGTTTCCGCTCGAGCAGATAAAACCGGCACTGCAGACCTTCAAGTCGATTTGGCTTGGCCGCGTGGGTGGAATGGTCAGTGGCGGCGGCATCCATATGCCACCTGCGGCGCTGTTGACGACCTCCTCCAGCGCCGCGTTGCCCGAAGCCGCCATCCTGTCGACCTGCAATCGCACGGAACTCTATTGCGCGACGAACGATCGCGAGGGTCAGGATCTGGCCGTGCGATGGCTCGCCGAATACCACAACGTCCCGGTCAACGAACTTGCGCCGCACGTCTACGCGCTGCCGCAGTCCGACGCGGTTCGGCATGCGTTTCGCGTCGCCAGCGGCCTGGATTCGATGGTGCTGGGTGAAACCCAAATTCTCGGACAGTTGAAGGATGCGGTGCGCACGGCTTCTGAGGCGGGCGCGCTTGGCACCTATTTAAATCAGCTGTTCCAGCGGACCTTCGCCGTTGCGAAAGAAGTGCGCGGTCAGACCGAAATCGGCGCGCACTCTGTGTCGATGGCCGCCGCTGCGGTCCGTCTGGCTGAACGCATATTTGAAAGTATCGCCGATCAGCGCGTGCTGTTCATCGGGGCCGGCGAGATGATCGAACTTTGTGCCGCGCATTTTGCCGCGCAAGGCCCACGCGAGTTGGTCGTCGCAAACCGTACAGCGGAACGCGGCGAGCGCGTCGCACAGCGTTTTGGTGGCCGGTCGATGGCCCTGTCCGAGCTCCCGACGCGATTGCACGAATTCGATATCGTCGTATCCTGCACCGCCAGCACCTTACCGATCATCGGCTTGGGCGCGGTCGAGCGGGCGATCCGCGCACGTCGGCGTCGGCCGATTTTCATGGTCGATCTCGCGGTGCCGCGCGATATCGAGCCGGAAGTACAGCAGATGGAAGACGTGTTTCTTTATACCGTCGACGATCTGGGCGCTGTCGTTCGCCAGGGCAACGCCGCGCGGCAAGCCGCCGTGGCGCAGGCCGAGAAGATCATCGAAAGCCGGGTCGAGAATTTCATGCAGTGGGTCGAAACCCGCAGCATCGTGCCGGTGATTCGTTCGATACATCACCAAGCCGACGCGATCCGTCGCGCCGAGCTCGAACGCGCACAGAAGATGCTCGCCCGCGGCGACGATGCCACAGCCGTTCTTGAGGCGCTGTCCCAATCGCTGACGAAGAAATTCATGCATGGCCCCACGCAGGCGCTGAATCAGGCAAATGGCCCGGCGCGCGAACAACTGGTTCAATTGCTGCCTGATTTGTTCCGTCACGCGCCGCCGGAACGTTAGCGGCGCTCACCTCGCTCTCGCCCGTCGTTTCTTGTCGTGGCTCATTGCCGCGCCCTTTGCAGAAGCCATTGTGCGGCGCAGACATTCGGCCGAGCCGTCTCCCGCCTCCTCCCCGACTGTCTTGCGCGAGCCCGCCCCTCGCTTGTCCTAGGGTTCGCCCGTCTGGTCTTCGGATGGCCGTCGACGATCGGCCGTGCGACGAGTCGTGCCAGTCCCCTTCAACCGAATAGCCCGAATCCGATGAAAGCAAGCATGCAAAGCAAGCTCGAACAGCTTGCGAACCGGCTCGACGAACTGAATCTGATGCTGTCCAGCGAGGATATCGTCGCCGACATGAGCCAATACCGCCGACTGACCCGCGAACATGCGGAATTGTCGCCGATCGTCGAGCAATTCGGCCTGTGGCAGGCCGCGCATAACGATGAGCGCGATGCGCAGGAGATGCTGTCCGATCCGTCGATGAAGGCATTTGCCGAGGACGAGATTCATCAGGCGCGTGAACGGATGGCTCGTCTGGGTCAAGAACTGCAAGCGATGCTGTTGCCGAAAGATCCGAACGACGAGCGCAATATTTTCGTCGAAATCCGCGCCGGCACCGGTGGCGATGAAAGCGCGTTGTTCGCGGGCGATCTGCTGCGCATGTATATGCGATACGCGGAACGTCAGCGCTGGCAGGTAGAGATGATGTCCGAGAGCGCCTCCGACCTCGGCGGCTATCGCGAAGTGATCGTGCGCTTGGTCGGTCAAGGCGCATTTTCGAAGCTGAAATTCGAGTCCGGCGGCCATCGCGTTCAGCGCGTACCGGCGACGGAGGCACAGGGCCGCATCCACACCTCGGCGTGCACGGTCGCGATCATGCCGGAAGCGGACGAAGTGGCGGAGGTCGAGATCAATCCGGCCGATCTGCGCATCGATACGTTTCGCGCGTCGGGTGCGGGAGGACAGCACATCAACAAGACCGATTCAGCAGTACGCGTCACGCACTTGCCGACAGGCATCGTCGTCGAATGTCAGGACGACCGGTCGCAGCACAAGAACAAAGACCGTGCACTGAAAGTGTTGGCCGCACGGATCAAAGACAAGCAGGATCAAGCGGCTCATGCGGCGGAAGCCGCCACGCGCAAGAGTTTGATCGGCTCGGGAGATCGCTCGGAGCGCATCCGGACGTATAACTTCCCGCAAGGTCGGATGACTGATCACCGGATCAATCTGACACTGTACCGTTTGGACAGCATCATGGATGGCGATCTGGATGAAATGATCGGCGCGCTGGCCAGCGAACATCAGGCCGAACAATTGGCCGCAATGGGCGAAGGCGACGCATCGTGACATCGTCGTCGACCCCGTCTGTCACGTCGGTCACGTCGGTCACGTCGGCCGCAATGAACGCACGGACCACGCCGGCCGCATTGCTGCGCGCCAGCACGGACGCGTCGAGAATCGCCGGTGCGGACTCCGCGCTGGATGCGCT
>CAWUJR010000284.1:0-5387 GCA_963922375.1 uncultured Robbsia sp. | reverse complement strand
GAATGACGTCCAAAGACCTTATCGCCGATGGGGCGGCCCGAAGGCGCGTGCCGCCCCATCACAGAACGATCCTCTCGAGCGGCGTTGTCACGTAATCGCACCGATCTGCCATGGCACGAATTCGTTTTGTCCGTATCCGTGAAGTTCGCTTCGCGTCGCGTTGCCCGAAGCCGCCGCCAGCATCATCCGAAACAGCGTTTCGCCCAACGCATCGATGCTGGCACCGCCGTCCAGGATCTCGCCGCAATTCAAATCGATGTCATCCGCCTGCCGCTGCCAAAGCGCCGTATTCGTCGCGAGCTTCAACGATGGCGACGGGGCGCAACCGTAGGCTGAGCCGCGCCCGGTCGTAAAACAGATCAGATTGGCGCCGCCCGCGACCTGTCCGGTTGCCGAGATCGGATCGTAGCCGGGGGTGTCCATGAATACCAGGCCCTTCGCATGCACAGGTTCCGCATATTCGAACACGTCGACGAGATTGGTGCTCCCTGCCTTCGCAATACCGCCCAGCGATTTCTCCAGCACTGTCGTCAGTCCCCCTGCCTTGTTGCCTGCCGACGGATTATTGTTCATCGACGCGTGATGCCGCTCGCAATACGCTTCCCACCAGCGGATCCGCGCGACCAGTTTTTCGCCGACCGCTCGCGTACGCGCACGCCGCGTCAGCAGATGCTCCGCCCCATAGATCTCGGGCGTCTCCGACAGGATGGCGGTGCCCCCATGGCGTACCAACCGATCGACAGCGGCACCCAAGACCGGGTTGGCAGTGATCCCGGAGTACCCGTCCGAACCACCGCATTGCAAGCCCACACACAGATGGTGAGCGGAAACAGGCTCGCGACGCACCGCGTTCGCCTGCATCAGCATGCCGCGCACGATGTCGATGCCCTTCGCGATTGTTTTGGCCGTACCGCCGCTGTCCTGAATGGTGAAAGTCTGCAAGCGGCAGTCTTCGCTCAAGCCCTGCGTGGCCAAGAGTGCCGAGATTTGATTGGTTTCACATCCCAGTCCGATGACGAGTACGCTCGCAAAGTTCGCATGACGCGCATACCCGCCAAGCGTTCGCTGCAGCAGCGCGAGTCCTTCGCCTGCT
Organism: uncultured Robbsia sp.; assembly: GCA_963922375.1. Classification (GTDB taxonomy): domain Bacteria; phylum Pseudomonadota; class Gammaproteobacteria; order Burkholderiales; family Burkholderiaceae; genus Robbsia. The sequence continues at coordinate 4,294 of CAWUJR010000284.1, read as the reverse complement.
GCATCGACTGCACATCCCGCACCATGCGTGAGCGCCACCACACCATCCACGTTCGGATAGTCGGCGAGCGCGTTAGCAAGCATGTCGCGCCGAAAGTGATCGGCAATCGCACGAGCGACCGTCGCCGCGCAGTTGACGGAAGTCAGGATACCGATATAGTTACGCGTCGCCACGCGACCATCCGCCCGCACGATGCCTTCGAACGTGGCACGCTGCGACGCGGGAAGAACCGGCGTGTCGTGTACGGCCTGCGCAAATGCGTAATCGCGTGTGAAGTCACCCATGTCCAGATTGTGCGTGTGCACATGCTGCCCCGCCCGGATGGCCTGATGCGCAAAACCGATGATTTGACCATATCGGCGCACCGGCTCGCCGGTGGCGATCGCCCGCGTGGCAACCTTGTGTCCTGCCGGAATCAAACCGGCCGCAATGACCCCCTCTTCTTCCAGTGCCGTGCCCCCGATCAATTGCGTCAACGCGATCACCACGTCGTCCTCGGGATGGAGGCGAATCACGGGGCGAGCGGTGCGCCGCGTGCTGGCTAAGGCCAACGCTGCGTCTGCTGGAGACGGCATCTGCGCGCTTTGCGCGTTTGCCGTCGACACGGCAGCGGGAGCGGATGCAGCGGACGGGGCGGAGGAAGGAGATTGAGCGGATTCGGCGCTCGTCCGGATAAGCGGGGTCCCTGCAGCGGGTGTCGGGCTGGCCATAGTGACGCCTGTCGAGAGGAATAGGAAATAGTTGGTCAACTAATATATTAGTGAGACAATCATAGAGCGATGGATGATCCACCGAAAGCAGGGGTTTACCAGACGACCGCGCCGGCCGCCCGGCATTCGTGATCGGGTGAAGAAACGAGAAACGAGGGGCGAGATGCGACGCCACACGGCGCGCGATAGAGCAGAACCTGGCTGCTCCTAGCGGTGCGATGAGGGCATCGATGCAAGCCATCCCGTCAAGACCGATGAGAATAGAACGCAGCGAACAAGAAACCTTTATTGCCCGTCTGATAGCGCCGGGCTTTGCGGTCGACCCGTCAAAAGCATTATCCGGGCAGCTCTACATGCTGCTGCGAGCGGCGATCGTCACCATGACGCTGCTGCCGAACGATGTCATCGTCGAACGCGCGATCGCGGATGCGCTGGGAATATCGCGCACCCCGATTCGAGAAGCACTGCAACAATTGGCGCGCGAGGAATTGGTGCGTATTGCACCGCAATCCGGCACATTCGTCGCACCGGTACGCCGCGAGCAATTCGAGGAGAGTGCATTGGTACGACAAGTGCTCGAAGCCGCCAGCATTCGTCGCGCCGCACAGGTGATCACACGCGAGGAAATGACGCATCTTCAGGATATCCATGAGGCACACCGTCGCGCGATCGCGCGCCGTGACGCGGTAGCCGCCATCGCCCACGACAATGCATTTCACGCGACGCTGTGTTCAGCAGCGCGACTACCGCGCGTACAGCATTTGATCGAGCTGGTGCGTGCGCCTATCGATCGGGTGCGACATGTGGCAGTGCGCGACGCAGTGGTGGCCGAAGTCACGTTGCAACAACACGAAGCCATCCTCGTTGCGGTCGAACGGCATGATCCGGACGCCGCAGAGCAGGTGTTGACCGTGCATCTCTCGGATGCGTTCGCCCGACAACAGCTTGTCTACGACCACAACGTCGACGTATTCACTGGCGAGCCACCGGTCAAGGCGGTTTGATCGCGAGCGTCGCTTACTTCATGTGGCTTATTTTTTGTCCACCAATTGCACTGTTTCCGCCTGGGTATAAAGCTTATCGCTCACCCCGCCCGGCTGGAGGCCGGCGAGCGCAGTCGCGAGTTGCGCCTGCGACACCTCCAGCAACGGCACTTCAATCTCTTTGTTGATCTTCTTCCCTGCCAACACCTGCTGCGCGACCCAGAACGCGGCGGTCACCGCACCGGGTGGATTCGACTTCGAGATGGTTTGATAGCCCGACGGCACCTGCGCTTTCCACCATTTCAACTCGTCGTAGCGGTTGCCGAGGACGATGATCGGGAGAGGACGCCCGGCCGCCTTGAACGCCTGCGCCGTGCCAAAACCGTCATCGCCCTGCGTTACGACGCCATCCACCTTCGGCAACGTCGGCAACACGCCAGCGACGGCCTTCTGCGCCACCGTTTGTGTCCAGTTGCCATTCACGCTGCCGACGATCTTCAGGCCGGGGTGTTTTTTGATGCCGTCGAGCACGCCCTGATGAATGGCATCATCGACAGAAACGCCTGCCAGACCGCGTACTTCAAGGATATTTCCTTTTCCATTCAAGCGGCCCGCCAGGTAATCGACTTCCTGCACGCCCCAGTCGTGAAAGCCGAAAGACACTTTATAGGCACAGGGCTCGGTGACAATGCCGTCGTAGGATACGACCACGACACCTGCCGCACACGCTTGTTTGATCACACCATTCAACGCTGTCGGCGACGCCGCATCGACCACGATGGCGCTATACCCCTGCAATATCAAATTCTGGATCTGCTGCGCCTGCTCGGTGACTTGATTCTCGGCAGTGGTGAAAGTAGGCGCAGCGGCCACGACCTTCGCGCTCACCGCCGGATCGGCGACTTTCTTCCAGTCATCCAGCATCGTTTGCCGCCAAGCATTGCCTGCATAGTTGTTCGACAATGCGATTTTTTTGCTCGCGGTACTGGTACTCGACGCCTGCGCGTGCGCGCTCATCGCGGCGCTGCACGCCAAGACGACGCAAACGGCTTTCAGTCTTGTCGTGAGCCGGACGTGCTGCGCTCCGCATTTATCGGGTCGTGCATGATGACGTTGTGAAAGCGGTACACTCGAGGCGGCATGAACAGATGTCATCGTCTGGTTTCCTTGTTATAGGTATTTATCGCGCCGCGCCACGCACGCCAACATGCAGCGAATAAAGCGACGACGTTGCGGTTATGAATAAGCGATTGCGATGCAAGCCGCCAAAAGTGAGATTCGAGACGGTTTCCGGCAGGAGAATCTTTCCGAGGATGTCCCCGCTGGGCGCATAGCAATGCACTCCGTCGGCAGCGCTGGTCCATACATTGCCCTGCTCGTCTACCCGCAGGCCATCGGGAATGCCCGCTGTGAGCGCAACGAACAATCGGCCGTGACGCAAGCGCGGCACCGCACCCGCATCCACATCAAACACACGGATATGGCGCGGGCCGCCCTCGATATGGGAAGCGGCGGAGTCGGCGATATAGAGCAACGACTCATCCGGCGAAAAGGCCAGGCCGTTGGGTTTCACGAAGTCGTCGGCCACCCTTATCGGCTCATGCGCGTCAGTCCGCAGTGCATACACATGGCAGCCCCCTATTTCACTGCTTGCCCGAAAGCCTTCGTAGTCGCCCAGAATCCCATAGTCAGGATCAGTAAACCAAATCGTGCCCCGGCTATCGACGACCAGATCATTCGGCGAGTTGAACCGTGCGCCTTGGTAGTGGGACGCAAGCACGGTTACGCTGCCGTCATGTTCGGTGCGCGAGATACAGCGACGACCATGCTCGCAGCTGACCATTCGCCCTTCTCGATCGCGCGTGTTGCCGTTCGAGTAATTCGATTGGGGTCGAAAGACACCGACGCCCATCCCCGCGGCCCAGCGCAGCATGCGATTGTTTGGTATGTCGCTCCATATCACCAGATCGCTCGCCGGAAAATAAACCGGCCCTTCTGCCCACAGACAGTCGCCGGCAAGCTTCTGCACCGGCGCGTTCGGCTGAATCAGCGTGCGAAAGCGCGCATCGTGTACTTCGAAGTCACTGGCGATCATAGTGTTCTCAGTTTCGACTTTCCCCACCGGCCGCCGCAATCACCGCGATGATCAGCACGCCGTACACCAGCGAGCGCACGCCGATATCGGCGCCCACCGCATTGAGCATCGCCGTCGTCAGGAACAAGAACATCGACGCGCCCCAGACACCGAGTACCGACGGCCTGCCCCCTGTGACCAAGGTCCCACCGATGACGACGACCGCGATAGAAATGAGCATGTATTCGACGCCCATATCCAACGCCGCGCCGCCTGACACCGCCGCTAACGCAACGGCGGCGAACGCGGCAATGACCGCGCACAATACGTAAGCGGCGCAGCGCGTGCGGTGCACATTGACACCGGCTAACCAGGCCGCACGGGCGTTCTGGCCGACTGCAGACAGCCGACGTCCATAACGGCTGCGATGCAACAGCACCGCAGGCACCCCGGGCGGGGCGCCGCGGGGGGGCGGGGGTTCCGGTTGGGGGCCCGGCGGGCCGTGGCGGAATTGCCCCGCGGGGGCG
>CAWUJR010000283.1:0-5388 GCA_963922375.1 uncultured Robbsia sp. | reverse complement strand
CGTGGTCAGCCTCGCGATCTGCCGGCGCGGAGGCCGCCGATCCAGTAAGGATAATCTCAAATATGGCGCCGGCGTCGCCCCGTCACGGGCGACGCGTCGCGGCGAAGCAGCGCCGCAAACAGACCGCACATCGGCGAAAACGGGCATATCGGCGGCTCCGGTCAATGATCCTGTCATCATAGCGGAACGTTTTTATTGCGGATCGAATTCCGAGAAGCGGGCGGCGCAGGTGAAGTGCTGCGGTAGAATGCGGGACGCAGCTTGATGACAACCGAAGACTGATGCAGACATGGCTCGCTATACTTCTTTGATTCGAGACGACCGACCGCGCGTGCGCGAAACGGTCGCGCCAAAACGTGCCGGTCTGACCGTCAACGATCTCTACGAGCACTTGAAAGAGATGGCCGTGCTCTATACGATTCGGCCCGGCGAGCGTGTGAACGAGTTGGAGCTGGCGGAAAAATTCAGCGTGAGCCGTACGCCGTTACGAGAAGCGCTGAACCGGCTGGTGGCGGAGAACCTGTTGAGCTTCGTGCCCAACCGGGGGTTCTACGTTCGCCAGCTCGATCGTCAAGATGTTTTCGATCTCTACGAATTACGAAATAGTATCGAGTCGGCTGCCGTGCAATTGGCGACGCGCCGCGCGGAAGACAAAGACATCAAGGCGCTGCGAAAATTCTGGAAGGACGTGCTGAAAGAGAAGGTCAAGATCCCGTCCGAGGAATTGGTGATCAAAGACGAAGAGTTCCACGTCCGTCTGGTAGCCTTGTCCGGTAATAACGAGATGGTTCGATCGTTGTACAGCATCAATGCTCGCATCCATTTCGTCCGTTGGATCGATCTGGAGCAGCGAGGACACGATGCATTCGCCGAGCATCTCGATATTCTGGATGCCATCGAAGCCCGTGACGCAGCGCGTTGTCACGCGTTGGTCAACACCCACATCACGTGGCGGATGGAAGAGATCACGCAGGTGGTCGAGGCCGGCGTCGTCAAGCTGTATTCCCGTTAAGGCAGCCAGTCCAATCGAGCGGCGAACGGGCGGCGCGCGCTTGTTTTCGTGCAGCTATTGCCAACCGAGCCTATTTACTCTTTACAGGATGTCGACCCAATGCGTTTGTTACTTGCTCTGATTCTTCCGTGGCTGCAATTCTTCACCATCGGACGCCCGTTTGCCGGACTGATCTGCTTGTTGCTGCAGATCACCGTGATCGGCTGGATCCCGGCAGCGATCTGGTCGGTGTACGCATTGAGCCAATACAAGACCGACGAGAAGATCGCGCGCGCCGGTACCGCGCGTCAGTAAGAGAACGTCAACGTCACGCAGAGACTTTGCGCTGCTGCAATGTACGAATCCGGCTCATGGCAGCGGGGTTCGCCTGTGCCGCCTGATACATCGCGGTCAGATCCGCTTTGAGGGCGGTGCGCGAGTCGCCGTCGAGATACACCATATGGCCCGACGGGTAGCAGCGTGTTGTCAGGTTCTCCCGGATCGACGTAGATAACAGCGGCATCGTCTTCAAGTCTGTCAGCGTCTGGTGAAATGGCGTGACGGAGTCGAAATACCCGTTTGCCGACAATACTTTCAGATCGACATTCAGGCTCATCGTTGCCGCTAGATCGCCGGCGGTGTACAGCACGACATTCCCTTTTGCATCGATGCCTTTTTCGGCGCCGGTCGGATCGATGTGATGGAAATCCCAGTATTGAAACGCTTGATCGTTGAGGTCCGTGAACGCGGAGTTTGAGGTGAACTTCAAGTCGTCGTTCAGGTAGGTGTTCCACATCGCTGTGTACGCACCGTTGACGGCCGTCATCGTCGGGTCGTTGCCGCCCGAGTTGGGGTCGATGTCGGCAGCAATACCGGTATTGACGGCCGTCACTCTGCCATCGTAGGACCCTAATGCCAAACCTTTGTCGTGCAGCAGCGTGATCAGAAAGAGCGAATTGCCTCGGCTATTGGCGGCCGCGACGTCTAGACCCCAGCTTTTGAGCGTGGCCGGCTCGATGCCGGTGTACTCGCTCAATGTCGCCAACGTCGTCGGGTCGACCTTCGGGAAGTCCGCCACCGCCTTCGCGTAGTCGCCATCGGCAAATGCCGATACGGCGTCCGCGAAAGCGGCAGGGTCGGCCGGCCGCGGCGAAAGCGTCATCTTGTCGTGATACCAGGCATCGCACGCGCAAGTGGGCAACAAGCCAACGGGATTGCCGGCTTTCGAATAATCTAGAATCGACGACTGCAACGTCACACCGTTCAGATCCACTCCTTCCTCATGCAGCAAATAGGACAACACGGCGCTGCGCGCCGTCCCATACGATTCACCGAACAGATATTTCGGCGAGTTCCACCGGTCGTTCGCGGTCAGATAACGTTTGATGAATTGTGCGAGCGAATGCGCATCCTGATCCACGCCCCAGAAATCGCGATTGCGTTTGGGTGCCACCGCGGCAGAGTATCCGGTGCCGACAGGATTGATAAAGATGAGATCGCTTTCATCGAGCAGGCTGTCGGGATTATCCTCGAGCGTATAAGGCGCGGGGGGAGTGAAACTCGGCATCGACGTATGAATGCGCTTCGGTGCAAATGAGCCAAGCAAAACATAAACGGATGATGAGCCCGGGCCGCCGTTATAGAAAAAGGTCAGCGGTCGCGTCTCGTGGGCTGCACCGTCCCGGGTGAATGCAACATAGAAGATCTTCGCTTCCGGCTGCGAGCTGCTCGGGTCGACAACGACCAAGTGCCCTGCTTGCGCGGTGTAGTCGATTTTCTGTCCGCCGATCGTCGTGGTGTGGTGCGTGATCGCAGCGGCTTCAGTGATGTCTGTCACCGCATCGTCAGGACCGTTGCCGTAGGCAACCGGGTCGAAAAATGGTTGGTCCGGCGCAGCGCCGGCCTTTGGTTTGTGCGGCGCTTGAGCGGTCGTCTCGGACGGCGGCGCTGCACGCGTCTTTTTCGACGCGGGCGAGGGAGAAGCAGGTTTCGTAGGCATGACACAACTCCAGGCGTGAACAAGGGCGCCCCTTTAGGAGCGCCGGCAGTAGGACGGACAGCGCTTCGATGGCTTTCCCGCCAAAACGTCAGGAACGTTAAGACAGGCCCGCGAGCTTTTTCCCGTCCGGACTGCCCAGCCCGGTGCATGCATCCCATCCCTGACTTGCCTGGAACGCACCGTTATTGCCGGTGAGAATGTCGCGGCAAACACTAGGATGACTACTGTACAGGCGCGGGTTCAGATAACCGAGCGCCGCCTTCCCTGCGCCGGTACCCGCGCCGTTGATCCGGGCGATCAGACCCGCCCAAAGCGGTGCGACCGCACTCGTTCCGCCCACAACCGTGTCCTGGCCATCGACGCGAATACGATAGCCGCTTTGTGGGTCCGCATTCCCGGCCACGTCGGGAACGCCTCGTTTAGTCAGCGCCGACTGTGTGCCCTCGGTGCTTTTTACACTCAGTCCGTTCTGCCATGTCGGCAATGCGAAGTGCGCACTCACGCCGCCGCCGCCCGCGCCGCCGGTCGCGCCGTCATTCCAGACCGTCTCACTTTCGATCGTGCTGCCGCTACCGCTGAGCCGCGTGCCGCCACAGGCCAACGAATAGGGGCTCGACGCCGGAAAATCGACATGCGCGGCACCGTCGTTCACGCCATCGCTCGACCCGTTATCGCCGGACGCCACGCAGACGGTCACGCCGACCGCTGCAGCGTGTTGCAACGCGTCATCGAGCGTGGTGATCGACTGGGCCGTCCAATTGCTTTCCGGACTGCCCCAGCTGATCGACACCACCGATGGGCGATTGGTCTGGTCGCTGATGGCAGCATTTAACCCGGCAACGAAACCAGCATCCGTATTCGGCGCGAAGTACACCGCTATGCGTGCTTTCGGTGCGAGTGCACCGGCTATCTCGATATCGAGCATGACCTCACCGTCCGGGCCATTCGGATCGTTGGTTGGTGCGTTCTGAGTACCATCGACCGGCACGGCGACAACCTCAGGCGACGCGATGCCCAAGCTGGTGAAGTAGGCTTGTAGATCGCTGGCATTGAAGCCGCCACCGAGTTCGACGATGCCGATGCACTGACCCGTGCCGTCGCCGTTCGGGAAGTCGTACAGGGCCGCCAAGTCGAGCGGCGTATAAGACGTTGCCGCTTTCGTCTGCGGCCGCATGCGATGCGCATTCGCCTGGGGGCGATTATCCAGCCCGAGCACCGCCGTCACGATCGAATCGAGTTCGGCCGGCAAATGCAACGGGCCCGTGCGACCGCGAAATTCGCCGGCCGGATGGTGGTAGCGCTGCAAGCTCGTGCTGAAGAGATCATTGAATTGCTTGACGGTGCCGGCCAGTACCACCGTGCGCGTGCACGCGTCTTCCCGTACGACTTGCAGATGCTGTTGGGCAGCAAATGCCTTGACCCGGTCGATGTCGACTTGCGCGGCACCGAACTGCTTCGCATACGATTCCCGTGTCATCGGGGCGGTGGCATCGTCGATATCGCACACCGATTTGAGATGATGCTGAAATGCCGCCTCATCGCCACGACGGAGAATCAGATGCGCCTCGACGCGTTCGTTCGCATCGGCTTCTCCGACGTGTTGCGACCCGGCCAGCACCGTTCGATCACTGCCTGTCAGTACATGCTTTTCCATTGCCCATTCTCCTCACCCCTTTCGAGTCATCGTTCCAATGGGCATCCAGTCGATGCGCGGGGGAGCGCGGCATCGTGGACAATGCCCAGCGGATTCGCTTATTCGCTGCTTGGGTACGGCCTGGTGACGAGTGTTACTTACCTGTCTTTTTTATCCTACCCTACTCTGGGCGATCTCATCAGGTATCGGTCACTGCCGGGGGGAATTGGCTATTCGATCGGTTCTGCGTGTCAGATGCTTAACCGCACCACACATGGGTGAGGGCGGCCATCGCTTCTTTGGCGACTGTTTGCGGGTCGCGCGCTTTCATCACATCGTTGAACACTTCGAGTCCGATCGGGCCCGCATAGCCCGATTCTTTCAGCCGATCCAATATCGTTGAGATCGGAAAGCGGCCTTGTCCCGGCAGCAGTCGCCGATGGCGGGCGATGTCGATAATGTTCGGCAAGTCGATCTCTTCCATCAGATCCGACAATTGCACGAGGAAGATGCGATCCATCGGGATACCGTCCAGATCACTGGCATCCCGCCCGCGCGCGAACATGTGAAAGGCATCCACCACCAGGCCTAGATTCGGGGCGCCGACCTCTTGCACGCAGGCCCAGGCGGCCGGCAACGTAAAGTTGATCGTGCTCCACGCCATGCCTTCGTAGGCGACGCGAAGGTTTCGGGCGGCCGCTTCGCGCGCCAGCCAGCGCATGTCGTCGACGATGCGCTCGGGCACGCACTCGGCATGCGTCGACG
>CAWUJR010000282.1:0-5399 GCA_963922375.1 uncultured Robbsia sp. | reverse complement strand
AGCGGCGCTGCGTCCGCGCCTGGATGCGGCGCGGCCTGCAGCCGACGGCGCACCGCCATTAGCGGCCGTGTAGTCGAAACGCGGACCCTTGCGTATCGTGCCAGAATAAGCTATCTTGGAAATACTGTTCATACATACAGTATTTGAGGCCGATCATGGAACGATGGGTGCGGGTACAAAACGAACGAGACCGCCAGGTGCTTCGCTGGCTTCGCAGCCGAGTCAGCGACGCGGCGATCATTAGCGCGGCGACGCGGTGTGGTGGTCCCGGGAACAAGCCGTATTTGTCGGCTGTATGCCGGATGTTGAATCTGCGCCCCCCGCGATTTATTGCCGAGCGCCCGACCAATGCAGTCGGCGAGCGGCATCTCGCCCGTATCTACGCAATTCTTCAGCACTTTGCGCCCGCATGACTGACCCGTGCCCATCTCAGCGACGGCTTTGCGCGATCAAATCCTTGATACGGTCGCCCAGTGCCTGCATCGTGAATGGCTTGGTCAGCACATGCATGCCAGCCACCAGATGGCCGTGACTGAGGACAGCGGTCTCCGCGTATCCGGTAATGAACAGAACGGACAAACCGGGTCGCAAATCCCGCGCTGCATCGGCCACTTGCCGTCCGTTCATCCCGCCAGGAAGGCCGACATCCGTCACGAGTAGATCGATCCGGGCATTGGAGCGCAACACATCCAGCCCGGACGGACCATCTTCCGCTTCCAGCGACTGATAGCCGAGCTCCCGCAACACCTCCGCCACCAGCATCCGAACGGTCGGTTCGTCATCAATGACGAGGACCGTCTCGCCGGCATTGGCCATTGACAGCGCTGCATTCTCACTGCTTCCGTCCTGCACCTCCACGTCGCCGAGATATCGCGGCAAGTACAGACAGACCGTCGTCCCTTCGCCGATGGCGGATTGAATGTGCACCTGTCCGCTCGACTGCCGAGCAAAACCGTAGATCATCGACAGGCCAAGCCCGGTTCCCTGACCGAGGGGTTTCGTTGTGAAAAAGGGATCGAATGCCTGCGATACGACGTCGGGCGTCATTCCCGTTCCGTTATCACTTACGCAAAGCGCAATGTACTGCCCTGGGGGCAGATCGTGCTCCAGCGCCGACACCTCATCGAGCCAGCGATTGTCCGTCGCGATGGTCAATTTTCCGCCGTCGGGCATCGCATCGCGTGCGTTAATGCACAAGTTGAGCAACGCATTTTCGAGCTGGCTCGCATCGACGAATGTCGTCCACAGATCCCCCGCCGCCGCTAACGGTGCCATCTCGATGCTCGGGCCGATCGTGCGACGGATCAAATCCTCCATGCCCAATACCAGACGGTTGACGTTGATCGGCTTGGGATCAAGCGTCTGTCTTCGCGAAAAGGCCAACAGCCGGTGTGTCAGCGCAGCCGCTCGCTTGGCCGCACCTTGCGCAGCATGCACGTATCGGTCGACCTCCCCGTAGCGTTGTTGTTGAATCCGGCTTTGGAGCAGCTCCAGACTGCCTCCGATGCCGGTCAGCAAATTGTTGAAATCATGGGCGATGCCGCCCGTGAGTTGACCGACCGCCTCCATTTTCTGCGATTGGCGCAGCGCGGCTTCGGCCCGCTGCAGCGCCTGCGTGCGCTCATCGACACGACGCTCAAGGGTGAGGGCCAGGTCCTTCAGCGAATTCTCGGCGGCGATGCGAGCGCGCACCACGGAAACATAGTGCGACAACGTCGAGAAAAATTCGATGGATTCGCTATCAAAGGCGGTGCGCGTACGGGTAGCAAACGACATCACACCATATAGGCGGCCTTCTGCAAAGATCGGGAACGCCGCGAACGCGTGATAGCCGCATCGCCTTCCAACGTCGTACCGCGGTTCAGTACTTTGCTGCAGATTTTCAAGGATGAGGGGCCTCAGCGTCTGGGCCACTACACCACAAATCGGCAAGTCGAAAGAGGCGTCGACGAGCGTGGCACGCACTGCCTCGCTAGCGCCGATAGCGTGCGTCAAATGCAGATGCTGGCAGTCGGGCGTCAACACATAACTGTAGCTTTCTTCGAAGCCCAGGAGATCTTTGCTTTGATCGAGGATCGGACCCAACACGCTATCGGGATCGCTTGCACTGAGTAGCCCCGATGCCGCGCGAGCCAACATCGAAAAACGTTGCTCGCGCTGGCGTTCGGCAGTGCGATCGCGCAACACCTTCACAAAGCCGTCTACCGTGCCTGCATCGCCTTTCAACAGCGTCGTCGTACTCGACGCCCAGAACGTCGTGCCGTCTTTGCGTAGATGCAAGCGCTCGTCGTTTGCCGATCCACTTTCCAAGGTGGCGAGCATGTCCACTTCCGCGCGATGCGCGATCCGATCCGTATGCGTAAAAATGCGATCGATGCGCTCTCCCAGCATCTCCGATGCGTCCCACCCCAGCATCCGCGCCGCCCCTTCGCTCCATTGCAACACAACGCCTCGATGATCCGTTGTGACAATAGCGTAATCGACCGCACCGTTCAGAATAGCGCGCTGGCGAGCCTCCTGGCGTCGGGCCTCCAGGCGGGCACGCTCCAGTTCCTGCACGCTAGCTGCGTTCTGCGTCGCAATCTTCCTGAGCTGCATCTGCCCCATGACCTGACGAGCCAGGGTCAGCAATGTCTGGCGTTGAAGTTCGCTCAACGTGCGGGGACGGTGATCGAGGATGCACAATGTGCCGAGCGCGAACCCATCGTCTGTCATCAGCAACGCGCCCGCGTAAAATCGAAGCTGCGGCGTACCCGTTACCAGCGGATTGCAGTCGAATCGATCGTCTTGCGTCAGGTCCGGAACTTCCATCAATCCCGGTTGTAGCAACGCATGCGCGCAAATGGACACATCGAGCGGGAGTTCGCGCACTCCCAGTCCCGTCTCTGCCTTGAACCATTGCCGATGCTCTTCGATTAGATTGATCACACACATCGGTGCGTCGCACACAGTCGATACAAAATTCACCACAGCATCGAAATCGGGCTCGCGCGGCGTGTCCAGGATATTCATCGCGCGCAGCGCAGCGAGTCGGCCCGCGTCGGAGAGCAAACCGTTGTCTAAAGTCATGTGAATCTCAAGCGGATGCGTGCAGTAATCGAATAATAAAGAATTAAATTAGGTCGCGAATGACACATCCGCACGAAAAATACGAACGAGGACGCATACGCGCCCACATTGTAAAGGCGATTTCGCAAAAGCTAATCTGAATGGTTTGTCGGCAATTGCCGACAAACCATTCGCATGGAAGATTGTGCCGCTATTGATAGATTGAAACAGTCGTTTGTTTTAATTCGAATGAGGCGCTTTGCCGACTCGCATACTGCGGTCCACTTTCTTTTCACTGCTTACGCCAACGCCGGCGGGCGCGTCGGCGGGCTCATGCCGCCCCGTTCTCTGCTAAGGTTTATCCACGGGTGACAGTCTCAAAGAAGACCTAGCCAATCCCGGGGAATTGACTTTAAGGGGGTACCGCATGACCCAAACGAGCGAAAAGATCCTCCGTCAAGGCGGAAAAACCGACGCCGTCTCCTCTATTCCGGCAGCGGACGTGCTGACACCGGCAGACCGGTACCAGGACCTTTTCATCGCCGTACAGAGCGAACGAATTTTCAACGATAGTAAGGATTTTGTCGACTGCGTCCCGCAACGGGATCCTGCGGAGATTCTGGCGCGTTACCGCGCCGAACACCGACTCGCCGGCTTCGATTTGAGCAACTTCGTCAACGAGCACTTCAAACACGAGCCCGTGTACGAAAGTCACTACGTCTCAGACCCGAACCAGACAATCATCGGCCATATCGACGGCCTGTGGGGCGTGCTCTCTCGCAGCCCCAACGACCATCCGGCGAACAGTTCACTGCTACCGTTGCCGCTGACCTACGTCGTTCCCGGTGGACGGTTCAGCGAAATGTATTATTGGGATTCTTATTTCACGATGTTGGGTCTGGCGGCCAGCGGCAAGACGATGCTGCTGCGTTCGATGGCCGACAATTTCGCTTTTCTGATTGACACTTACGGCCACATCCCAAACGGCAATCGCAGCTACTATCTCAGCCGATCGCAGCCGCCAGTTTTTGCGCTGATGGTCGACCTCTTCGAGCAGCACGGCATCAAACGCGCCGTCCACTATCTGCCGCAGTTGAAACGCGAGTATGCGTTTTGGATGGAGGGTGCCGCGGACCTCGCGCCGGGCGATAGCCATCGTCATGTTGTGCGCTTGCCTAATGGTGCTTTGTTGAATCGATATTGGGATGAGCGAGATACACCGCGCGAGGAAGGCTATCTTGAAGATGTGGCCACTGCCGGCAAGTCGACCCGTCCAGCGGGCGAGGTTTATCGCGATCTGCGTGCGGGTGCTGCATCCGGCTGGGATTTCAGTTCGCGATGGCTCGACGATGCGAGAGATCTTGCGACGATACGTACGACCGCGATCCTCCCAATCGATTTGAATAGCTTCTTATTCAAGCTGGAGTCACAAATAGCACGGCTGAGTCGCGCAAATGGCGACAGCACGGTCGCGGACGATTTTCAATCCCACGCAAATGCGCGCCGCGACGCCGTCGATCATTACTTGTGGAACGAAACCGATGGCGCTTACGTCGATTACGATTTCATTCATGGGCGCCAGCGCGACGAAGTCACCGCAGCGATCGCGACACCGCTTTACGTTGGCATGGCCAGCCCGGAGCAAGCAAAACGTGTCGCTGCTGCGATCCAGGCACGTCTATTGGTGAACGGCGGCTTGGTGACCACTGAACTGGACAGCCCCCAACAGTGGGACCGCTCGAATGGCTGGGCGCCGTTGCAATGGATCGCGATCGGGGGACTGCGTCGATATGGGCAGCAAGGGCTGGCGAAAGACATTGCTCACCGCTGGCTGGACACGGTCGGCGTTATCTATACACGGGAAAGCAAGCTTGTCGAAAAATACGCGCTACAAGCGGCCAATGACACCGGTATCGCGGGCGGGAGCGGAGGCGAATATCCCCTCCAGGATGGATTCGGTTGGACGAACGGCGTCACCCGAAAATTGATGCACGAGCACCCTACGCATCGTGCGCATCAGTTTCGCGCGGCAGGCGGTGACGAGCATTGCGGGAACGAGGTTTGCTGAATGAGGAGGCAACGAATCAATAATCAGGGCTTAGGAGAAGACAATGCTGAAAGCACACTTTATCGCCGCGGGTGCCATCGCACTCGCGCTGGCAGGCACGACGGTCAGCGCAGTGGCGCAAGGTACGACATCGCAGTCCACGAATCCGGGAATGTCGGGCCAATCGTCCAACGGCACGGCGGGCGGTAGCAATGCCGGCGGTAGCGGTATGGGCAGCGGTAGCGGAACCAGTATGAACGGCGGGACCGGCAGCGATATGGGAAGCGGCAATGCGGGTCCGGGC
>CAWUJR010000281.1:0-5399 GCA_963922375.1 uncultured Robbsia sp. | reverse complement strand
CCGATACGAACGGGAGCGTCGGCACCGGTGCGACTGCCGGCACCAGCGCCAGCGACGCGGGCGGCATTTTTGGCGACAAGACGGCCATCAGTATCGGCATGGGCATCGGCACGAATTCTCGTTATATGGGCTCACGCGACTTCGGCCCGTTAATCGTGCCGATGCTTAATGTCAGCCGAGGCATCTTTTTTGCCGACAGTGTGCAAGGCCTGGGCGTGCAATATCAATCGACATCGGGGTTCTACGTCGGCGACGCATTCAATTACGACCCCGGTCGCGACAATGCCGACGACTGGCTGCGCCCGGGTTCCGACCGCCTGCAAAAGCTCGGCAGCGTGAAAGGAACGATCACCAATACGCTGACCGTCTCACAACAGATCATTCCATCCTGGCTCTCGGTCAATGCGCAGGCGGAACTCGGTCTCGACGGCCATGTTCGCGGCAACCAGTATCAGTTCGGCTTGGAAAGCATTGTTCTGCATCAATCGAAGGACACGTTGACGCTGGATCTGAATGCCAAAATGGGCGACAACCAGTACAACCAGACCTACTTCGGCGTGAGCGCGTCGCAGAGCCGAAGCGCCGGCTTCGCGCGCTACTCGCCGGGCTTCGGCATCTACGCGTATGCACTGACGGCGACCTGGAACCACGCGTTCGATAAACACTGGTCCGCACAATTCATCGTCAGCGGTTCGGTCTACACGAACAAGGTTGCCGACAGCGAAATCGTGCAGCGCGCATTCGGCCTGACCGCCCTACCGTCAGTGAGCTACGCGTTTTGATGTGTCGTTCGTGCCGGCGAATCGCCATTGCGTGGGCACTCACAGCCTACGCAATGGGCACGCGCGCAGGCGGCCCTCGCCGTTTGTGGCAATGAGGTAACGCGTCCGCATCGGGCATCGGCGAAAAAAGATGAGCGAAAAGATCATATTTCGCTTAAGGATTTTTTCGATATGCCGATAAACAGGAATTCGCCGGTACACGGCGACGACCTTGGAGCGCCGGAAAATGAGCAGTCCACAACGAGACATCGAGCAGCGCGTGCAGCTGGCCGGAAACAATATGTTCGAGCTGCTGTTGTTCCGGTTGGGCGAAGCCCCCGGTTCAGACAAGCGCGAACTGTATGGCATCAACGTTTTCAAGATTCGCGAAATCCTCGAGATGCCGCCGATCACTGCCGTGGCGGGTGCCCCGCCTGAAATCCTCGGTGTCGCCGACATTCGTGGACAAATCCTGACCGTTCTGGATCTTCCGCGTATCACCGGCAACACGCCGAAGAGCGGCAACCGCATCCTGCTGGTCACCGAGTTCGCTCGCACCATGCAGGGCTTCGCGGTGGAAGAAGTGGATGAAATTGTCCGTCTCGAATGGAACGAAGTCATTTCCGCGGAATCGCATTCGAACAGCAAAACCATCACCAGCTTTGCCCGGCTCGACGGCAATGTCGACGGCTCCCGGCTCGCGCAGGTATTGGACGTCGAGCAGATTCTGCGTGATGTGATGCCGGCACGGGAAGTCGAGATCACCGAAAGCAACACCGGTCGCCTGACGTTGAAGCCGGGTGCCAAAGTGCTGGCCGCCGACGACTCGGGCGTCGCGCGCAGCTTAATCGAGCAGTGCCTGACGGCAATGAGCGTACCTTACATCATGACGCGGACCGGTCAGGAAGCGTGGGACATCCTGGCTGCGGCACGACAGAAAGCCGCTGACAACGGCACCGAAGTCATCGATGACATCGCCATGGTACTGACCGACCTCGAAATGCCGGAAATGGACGGCTTTACGCTGACCCGCAAGATCAAGGCGGACCCGGCGCTGCAGCGGATCCCCGTCGTGATCCACTCATCGCTGTCCGGATCGGCGAACGAAGACCTGGTGCGCAAAGTCGGCGCCAATGCCTACGTATCGAAGTTCGTCGCGGCCGAGCTGGCCACGGTCATGCGTGACGCGATGGTGCCGGAGCGCCCTGCGCTGACGAACGCGTAGGGTAACGGTAAAACGCCGCCCGCCCCCTGTTGTTGCCACTCCTGCGCCGCAGACGACACGCACAGGCGACGCGGGTGGTCAGGCGACGCCGTCAGCGACACCATCACGCCAGCCGGACCGGTGCTATGTTGTCGCTGACACGCGTTTTCGCGCGCGCTTGTGCGCTGCTGCAGCGGTGGGCGCATTCAAAGCCTGGAACGCCTCTCTGAGCGCTTTCAAAAATTCGCGACCAGCAAACGACAACGGGCGATCCCGATGGATGCAGACGCTGGTCCGCGATTCCGACAGCTCCTTCGAGTCGATCGGGATCGCGCGCAATGACCCTTCCGCCAATTCCCGCTGCACATTCAACATCGGCAAAAATGCGATCATCGTCCCCGTCATCGCCATCGCCTTGGTTAATTCGAGCGAGTTCGTCGTGATCACCGGGGCGAACGAATTGCGATAACGGCGTAACGCTTTTTCGACGATCTGTCGCAAACCGAAGCTGGATTCGGCCAATGCCATCGGTTCGTCGACGAGACTCGACATCTTCAGCAGCGATGCATCGGCGAAACGATGGGTGGGCGCAACCAGACAGGAAACGGGCTCGATAAACTCCTCGATCACCTGTATCTCGGCGCGCGGCGCGGCGTTGAACGTCAGCCCGATATCCGCTTCACGCTCCATCAATGCCGCAACGATCTGATCCGTCGATGCCGTGTGCACGGTGAACTGGATGCCCGGATAGCGCGCGTGAAAAGCGCTGATGATCCGCGGCACGAAATCGAACAAAATTCCCTCGATCACATACAGGCGTACTTCGCCTCGCCGCAACCCCCGCATATCGTCCAATGACTGCCGCGCGTGTGTCAGATCGAGCAACACGCGCCGCGTCTGACGCCAGTAGACCTCACCCGCATTCGTCAACTGCACGCCCGCTTTCGATCGAAAGAAAAGCGTCATGTCCAGATCCCGCTCGAGCTGAGCGATCTGGCGGCTGACCGCCGATGGTGCGACGTGCAATTGCTCCGCGGCGCGGCGAATCGACCCGAGCGCCGCTACTTCGTTGAAATACCGCAATGAGATCAGCTTCACGATGTCGCAGATGGTAGCCAAAGCAGGATGGAAATACAGGAAAAAGCGCGCGTTATCGCCCGGCGTGATCCACAAGCCGCGCGCTAGTGACAAAGCATGCCTGATCCGTAATAGCGCGTCGACCGCCGTGGCCTCGTGTTGCGGGCTCGTCACATGGGTTTGGCGAGGTTTTGTCGCGATGTCCGCCCCGCATGGCAACGCGTCACGTGTTGCCGAAACGGCAACGATAGTGCGCACATTTGCTGCTTGTGCCGCTTTTATGTCCTTCTTAAGCTGGCCCCATCGTTGCAAATAGACACCATGTCAATACAGAGGAAACCATGAACACACCCATTCATCCCGAAGGTTGGACCACCGCAGCGACGCATCTTTCGTGGGGTATCAAAGCCGGTCAGACTGTCTACGTCGCGGGCATGCTCTCGACAGACCCGATCACCAACGAGATCGTCGGTCATGGCGATATCACCGCGCAAACCCGTCGCGTCTGCGAAAACATCAAGGTCGTGCTGGAAGCCGCAGGCGCCAAGCTGACCGACGTGGCGATGAATCACATTTTCATCCGCGACATGGCGGATTACGTTGCCATGAACAAAGTGTACATGGAGTACTTCCCGGCCCCTCGGCCAGCGCGGTTCTGCGTCAAGCTCGACATGGTCAAGCCGGAATTTCTGGTCGAAATCGCCGCCGTCGCGCACATCTCCGAGTAATCGGTTCTTCCGCGCACACGTCGATATTCACACACTGGAACGCTATGGCAACCGCACATTTGAACGGCATCGACCTCTATTACGAGGTGCATGGATCGGGCCCCGCGATTTACCTCATCTCCGGGCTGGGCGGGAGTGCTCGGTTCTGGGATGTGACCGTTGCCGCGTTGATCCAAGACTACACCGTGGTGATTCACGATCAGCGCGGAACGGATCGCAGCAGCCGGCCCGAGATGTCGTACTCCGTCGACGGTCTCGCACAAGACGTCGTGGCACTGATGGATCACCTGGGCCATACGTCGGCGCGCTTCGTCGGTCACTCGACGGGCGGTGCGATTTGCCAGATCCTGGCCACAGACTATCCGCAGCGTGTGGAAGCGATGGTCCTGTATGCCTCGTGGTCCGCGACCGACGATCATTTTCGCTGGTGCTTCACATTGCGCCGCGCGGTCCTGGACGGCGCGGGCGTGGAAGCCTATTGCCACGGAAACATCCTGTTCATGTATCCGGCCTGGTACGTGCAACAAAATGCCGCCGCATTGACCATCGAAGCGCAGAACGCCTCACGCCTCGCACAGCCGTATTCCGTCGTGGTCGGTCGCATCGGCGCGATTCTGGCGTTCGATTGGCTCGACAAGCTGTCGCAGGTTCGTACCCCCACATTGGTGTTGTGCGCTGCGGACGACATCCTGACGCCGCCGTATCAATCGCAAAAGTTGGCCGATGCGATTGCCGGAAGCCGCCTGACGATTCTGCCAACCGGCGGTCATAGCTGCTCGCGCGTGCTGGCCGATCGATTCAACGAGGAAGTCCGCACATTCTTCGCATTACCGGCACTGACCGAATAAGCAACGATGGAAACCCTTTCCCTTCTCCTCTCCTCTCGCGCGAGCGTCCTGTTGCCGAACGATGCGTCTTCCGCCTCCACGGACCCAAGTGCTGCGATACCCGACCTTGTGTCGTTGAAAGACTGCTGGGCGAATGTGGCCGCCCCGGTTGCCGCCGTCACATTACGCGACGATGCGCAGATCGTGCACGGCACGACCATCACCGCATTCTCGTCGATCTCGTTCGATCCGCCGATCGTGATGATCTCGTTGTCTCACGCGGCCAGCTTCCTGAAGCGACTCGACATCGGCACCTCATTCGTACTGAACGTGCTGCAAAGCGAACAGGCCGGCATTGCCGCAGCGTGCGCCAGCCGCGCCGTAGAAAAATTCAGCGAGATCGCATTGACGGATAGTCAATGGGGTCCACAAATCGCCGATGCTGCCGCGCATCTGGGCTGCACGGTCAACAACATCGTCCACGCGGGAGATCACCAGTTGGTCTTTGCCAACATCGAATATGCCCGCAGCGATGCGCCACGCGCAGGTTTGCTCTATTGGCAGCGACAGTTCGTCGTGTCCAAAGAAGTTGTGTTGTAGTTTCAGCATCGGATTCAACAAGCGGTTCGGCATGGGGCTTTCGCCTGGTGGCAGAGCGACGCATCGCGACGCGCTGCCACCAGGGTCTATCTAACTTCATCATTTGGTGCGCGACGTGAAAGTAAAGAACATAGTGACGAACGCATTGGCCAACACTTTTGCCGGCTCATTGGCGAGCGCCCTGAAGCCCGGGCTGCGCAGC
>CAWUJR010000280.1:0-5414 GCA_963922375.1 uncultured Robbsia sp. | reverse complement strand
CCGGAGGGCAAGACCTCCTTCCTGTGCGAGGTCACGAGTCCCGGTGGAGCCCCCGCTCCCGGCGACGAGCTGGAGGAGCAGGTCCTCGCGGGCCTCGTGCGCGCCGGCTTGGTGCGGCGCAGCGAGGTGATGTTCACCGACTGCACCTTCTCGCGCCACGCCTACGTGGTCTTCGACCACCGCTACCACGAGCGCCGTGAGCTCGCCCTGGGCTGGCTGCAGGAGAACGGCATCACGCCGCTCGGTCGCTTCGGGCGCTTCGGTACCTTCCGTTCCTTCTGCCTGCGCCTGTTCCGCCGCCTCTGCTTCGGCAGCGGCTTCGGCTTCCGCGTCGGCCTTTTCCGCGTCGCTATCCGCTTCGGACAGCACGGGGGCATCCAGCACCTGCAGCAAACGGCACGACAGATCGACATTCAACTCGTCGATCGACGCGATTTCCAGCAACAGACGCGTGCCACGCGCATGGGTACCGATACCCGGCACCAGCATTTGCAGCGGCATCTCTTCGAAACGCACCATATCGCCCTTGATAACCTGCGCGATCATCTGTTGACGATTCTCCTGGCGCAACCAACGCAGACACCAGAACTTCTCCATCTTGTGCTGGTGTTCGGAATAGGCGGAATACGTTTCGTCGAAACCCTGGACGATCGCATACAGATCGGCGTCCTTCGGCTTGAACGGTGCCACCATCTTTGCCGCAACGCCATGACGCGCGATCGACACCAACTGCCACTGGTTGACCAGATCGACATAGCGCCGCAGCGGCGAGGTGCTCCACGCATACTGCGCGACGCCCAGTCCTTCATGCGGTGCTGGCGACGTCTGCATCCGGGTGCGATTCGGCCCGAACGCACGCTGGGCACGGTAGATCCCCGGCACGCCGTATTCGGCCAGATACGCCCCCCAACTGCTATTCGCCAGAATCGCCAATTCCGCGACGATCAGATCGAGCGGTGCACCCCGGCGACGTTGTTGAATCGTGACGTGCTCGCCATCGATGTAGAAATTGAAGTCGGCCGACCGCTGCACTTCACGGCGCAAGCCGTTCGCAATGCGCGTTTGCTGACGCTTCTCATGCAGCGCCTGCGCCAGCGGCCACAGTGCAACGATATCTTCGCGATGCGGATAATCGCCCTCGTTCGCGGCCAGCGATTCCGCGGTCACGATAGGATCGAGCAGATTGGTGCGCAGATTGTTCTTGATGAAGACCTTCTCGACGCGTGTCTCGCTGGTCACCACCTCGTACGTGTCCTTGTCGACGATCAGATACAACGAGACCGCCGGACGATGCCCCCCTTCGAGCAGCGTGAACGCTTCCACGACCGGCGCGGGCAGCATCGTGATCTTGTCTCCCGGCATATACACCGTCGACAGGCGTGCCCGGGCGATCTCATCGATCGCATCCCCTGTCTGGATCCCCAGCGAGGGTGCCGCAATATGAATCCCCACCCGCAGACGATTGTCCGGCAAATGCTGGACCGAGATCGCATCGTCGATTTCAGTCGTGGTGATGTCATCGATCGAGAACGCTTCCACGCCGGCATCGGGCAGTTCATCAAGCGGCGAGGTCACGCTGACCGGTGGAAATCCGACACCGCCCGGGAAGAATTCTGCGACAAAGCGCATCTGATGCCACGCACGGGGCGACTCGATCCCGCCGCACGCGATCACCAATTGCGCCATCGTCATGCCACGCGCAGCGGCCGCCGTTTCAAGCGCCTTGAATTCGATCGTGTTCTTGTCCGGGTTCACCAGCAGATCCATGACCTTGCCGTGGTACACGTCCGGCAGGCTGCCCGCCACCAGTGCCTCGACATAACCGGCCTGAACGCGTGCCTGCTCGGCCTTCCGTTCCAGCGCGGCCAACGCCGCTTTCAATTGTTCCTCAGGCGCACGCATATAGTTGCCGCGCCCTTTGCGGCGAAAATACACCGGCGCCGCATGGATCTTCAACGCCAATGCGGCCCGCTGCACGGCACTCGGCTTTGCGCCGAAATACTCTTCTGCCAACGCGCCGAAATTGAATTCGGCGTCACCCGCGACTTCCCACAGGAAATCCAGATCGATGTCCTGGGCATCCTGATCGGCGCGCTGCATCAGGTCTGACGGCGACGGTGATTCGAACTCGACCAGCACGTCTCGCCCCTTCACCTTCGCGCGACGCCCACCGGGCAATTCGACCTGCATCGCGTCGCCGGTGCGCGACAACACGGTGCCCGCCTTGAAATTGCCCGATTCCTCAAAAAAAACGTTCACTATCCACTTCCTCGATGCCTGCCGCCGATGGTTACCGCTGTCGTTACCGCAATCGCTGTCGTCTTACCGAGACGATGTCGATGTTGCGTGCCTGTTCTGAGCTGTCGCGCTTGATGCTGTGCTTGTTGCTTCGTTCGTTGCTTCGTTTGTTGCCGTGCGGGTTACTTTGCCTGTTGCCGTATCTGCTGCCGGGTCCGCTTTTGCATCTGCAGCTGCCTCGGTCGCCGCCGGCCCCAGATCGACACCGCAAAACTGCAGCACGCCGTCCAGATAATCATCGAAGTCGCTGATGCTGTGATTGCTGCCCTGAATCACCGTCGTGGCCACGTCCGGGTAGGCCCTCAGCATCGTGCGGTAATCCAGCACTTCGTCGCCGGTGGCGGCAATCAGGTAATAGCGCTCCGGCGACGTGATGCGCGGCACACGGAGCGCCTTCAGTTCTTCGAGATGCCGCCGTTTGACGACGATCGTGCCCCCACCATGCCAAAGCGGCTGCTCACCCAGATATTGGTCGAGCGTCTCATCGGGTGCCGTCGCCGGATTCAGCAACACCGCGCGACAGCCATAATGTTCGGCAAGCCAGGTCGCGTAGAACGCGCCCAACGAACTGCCGATCAACGACAACGACGCCGGCGCGACATCGCCGATGATCGATTGCGCGAGCCGAATCGCTTCATAGGGGCTGACCGGCAGCTGCGGGCAGCGCCAATCGTTGACGCGATCCAGCACCGCGAGCCTTCCTGCCAGTCGGCGCGCTTTGAACGACCGGGGCGAAGATCGGAAACCGTGCAGATAGAGAATCAATGGCCTGTCCGGGATTCTGCGGTGCCGCGAGTCTCCAGCGCCGCCAGCAACTTCTGGTGTACACCACCAAAGCCACCGTTACTCATCACAAGGATCTGGTCGCCCGCCCGCGCTTCGCGCACGACCGCCTTGACCAGCATGTCGAGATCGTCGAAGGCCTGCGCGCGTTCACCCAGCGGCGCGAGTGCGGCCCCGAGATCCCAATCGATCGCCGCCTTCCCCGCCTGCGCGCCGGGCTTGGCATGATAGCCGAACGTTCTGTCGGCACCCTGCAGACTATCCGGCAATTCGGCCTTCATCACGCCGAGCTTCATCGTATTCGAGCGCGGTTCCAGCACGGCAAGGATGCGCCCCCCCTCGTCGCGGTCGCCCCGTCCATGCCCAAGGCGAGCGCGCAACCCCGCGATCGTCGTGCGGATCGCGGTCGGATGATGTGCAAAGTCGTCATAAACGGTCACACCGTCGATACTGCCGCGCACTTCCATCCGGCGCTTCACCCCTTTGAAGCGGCCCAGTGCCTCGCCCGCCGCGGCAGGCGTCATCCCGACGTGACGTGCGGCCGCGATCGCGGCCAGTGCATTCATCGTGTTGTGCTCGCCCTGCAACGCCCACGCCCACTGACCGATCGGTTGCGACTGCCAGTAGATCGAGAAACGACCGTCGCCGACGTCGGCAGCATGCGCGTCATCGCCTGCGTTACCTATACCGCTCGCAACGGCAGCATCCCGTTCATCCGATGCATCTGCCTGCGGCAAAGCTTGCCAGCCCCCTTCCACGCCAAAGCGTTCGACCTCGCTCCAACAGCCGCGTGCCAGCACCGTCTCGATCGACGACTCGCGACCATTTGCAATAATTCTGCCGGCACCCGGCACCGTTCTCACCAGATGATGGAATTGCGTCTCGATCGCCGCCAGATCCGGGAAGATATCGGCGTGGTCATATTCCAGATTATTCAACACCACGGTGCGAGGCCGGTAGTGGACGAACTTCGATCGCTTGTCGAAGAACGCCGTGTCGTATTCATCGGCCTCGATCACGAAGAAATTCGACGCCGTCAGCCGGGCGGAGATACCGAAGTCCTGCGGCACGCCGCCGATCAGAAAGCCGGGCTCCAACCCCGCTTCCTCGAGCAGATGGGCCAACATCGACGTCGTGGTCGTCTTGCCGTGCGTTCCCGCGACCGCCAATACCCATTTACCTGCCAACACGTGTTCGGCCAGCCACTGCGGCCCCGACGTATAAGGCAAACCGCGATCGAGGATAGCCTCCATCAGCGGATTGCCGCGCGAAACGACATTGCCGATCACGAACAGATCTGCGCCGATAGCGACTTGGTCCGTACCAAACCCTTCGATCAGCTCGATGCCCTGCTCAATCAATTGCGTACTCATCGGCGGGTAAACCCCGGCGTCGCATCCGGTGACCCGATGCCCCGCCTGGCGCGCCCACGCCGCCAGCCCGCCCTTGAAGGTGCCGCAAGGGCCTAGCAGATGCGGATGCGTGTTCGGCTGCGCCCTTGCATGCGTGCCGGCGACGAGACCTTATCTGCGATGCTATCTGCCACGCTGATGGACACCGTATCCGATACCGCAGCTGACAGCGCATCGGATAGCACGTCCGATCGCGTATGGGACACGTTACGTGACACGCATTGTACCCGAGCGGCAAGGCCCGCTCTCCCGTTAGCGGCAGGGGATCTCGGGTATCATGACCCGATGGCACGCAAACCCACTCTCGACCCCTGGCGCGTTCGCGAAGAGATCGCCACTGCTGCGGCGAAGATGATCGCGGAAGACGGACTCGACTTCGCCAGCGCGAAGCGCAAAGCCGCGAAACTCGTCATCGGCGACACGCGCATTGCCGGCGAATGGTTGCCGGACAACGAGCGCCTCGAAGAAGAGGTCCGCGAGTACCAGGCGCTGTTCCAATCGGAAAGCCAGCCGGCCATTTTGCGCCGGCTACGCCGTGTCGCGCTTGGCTGGATGGAACGACTGAGCGCCTTCAATCCTTATCTGACCGGCGCGGTCCTCAATGGCACCGCGGGCGAGCATTCGGACATCCAATTACAGCTATTTTCGGATTCCGGTAAGGACGTGGCCATCTTCCTGCTGAACGCCGGAATCGATTATGACGTCACCGAAACGCGTCACTTCGGCGGTCGCGACGATGTAGAAACGTTGAGCTTCATGGCCAGCAGCACCGTCCCGCGATCGCGCGCCCCCCACTCAGATCGCCACGGTGCGCGGGGCGCAGCGGGCGAACAGGATGCCGACGACCTATTACCGGCGATGATCGGCATGCACCTCGCCGTCTACAGTGAGACCGACTTGCGCGGCGCGTTGCGCGCGGAC
>CAWUJR010000279.1:0-5417 GCA_963922375.1 uncultured Robbsia sp. | reverse complement strand
ATCCTGCGCAGCCAGGCAGGCAATCGCCTCCGCGCCGGAACGCACCGCCGTCACGCTCGCGCCATCGGTCTCGAGCAGCGCTGCCAATGCATCGATCACATCGGTCGAATCGTCCACCAAGAGAATACGGACACCGCCGAGCGTCGAACTCGACGATGCCATATTCAATAGCGCTGCGTCGCGAATGAACGCCGGAAACCAGACCGAGAAGGTCATGCCCTGGCCTACGCCATCGGAAACGGCATTCACGCGGCCGCCATGCGCCTCTGCCAACTCTTTCACCAGCGCCAACCCAATGCCGAGCCCCTCCGAGCGGAGCATCGCGCTGTTGTCTGCCTGCTTGAACAAGTCGAATACATGCGGAAGCTCCGACACTTCCATGCCGGCACCGGTATCCACGACATCCAAGCGGAAAAACCCGTCCTCTATGCCCGCGTGCACCGTCACCATCCCGTCCGCGGGCGTAAACTTCAACGCGTTACTGATCAAATTCCACGCAATCTGCTCGAATCGGACGACATCCGCATGGAGGTGCACCGCCGTCTGCCGATGCTCGAAACGCAATACGACGTGCTTGGCTGTCGCCACTTCCTTGGCGGAGTCGACAATCGATTCCAATACGGCAATCGCGTCAAACGACGCTTTGCTCAAACTCAGCTTGCCGGTATTCACCCGTGACAGATCGAGCAGATCGTCGATGATCTTCGCCTGGCTTTTGACCGCTTTGCCGATCGCGCTCAGCGCACGCGCCATCATGCCGTGGCCCTGGACCCCGGGCAATCGCGCCATCAGCTCGGCATTCACGCTGATCAGATTCAGCGGATGCTTCAACTCGTGTGACATGATCGCCAGAAATTGGTCTTTCAACTGATTCGCCTGCTGCGACGCGTGTCGCACCTCTTTTTCTCGAACGAGACGGCGCGCGCGTACGCGCTCCAACCTTTCGCGTTTCGTGAAGTCGCGTGCGATCTTGGCAAAACCCTCGAACGAACCATCGTCCGCAAACAGCGACACCATGATGCCGCTGCAGAACACGTGCTCGCCGTTCTTTCGGGTATACCAGCGTTCGTCGGCCACGCGCCCCGTCGTCACGGCAGTGCGCATCTCTTCTTCGAACGCCCGTCGTCCGCTCGCATCATGCGCATACAGCATGTTGCCCGAATGACCCAGCGCTTCCGATTCCGTGTAGCCGAAAATGGTTTCCGCGCCCGCATTCCAGCCGATGATATTGCCTGCGCTGTCGAGCGACACGATCGCATAGTCTTTCGTGGTCTTCGCCATCAGCGACAAACGCGCTTCCGACGCCCGCACACGCGACTCTGCCTCGCGCAATCGGGTCACGTCGACAAATGTCAGAATCGCGCCTTGTACGACACCGTCGCTGCTGGTGAATGCCGACGCTCGCGCCACGTAGGTGCGATCGTCCGCATCCTGAACCTCTCGCTCCGATGCGCGATTCGATTCGATGGCAATCGTCAAATCCTCGATCAGCGACGGCCAGCGCAACCGGTGATTGATGTCAAGCAACGAGCGCCCCACGTCGCTGTCGATCAGACTAAACAGCGACAACGCCTTCGGCGCGAATCGACGGATACGAATCTCGCGGTCGACGAAGATCGTCGCAATGTCCGACGCCGCAATGAAATTCTGCAAATCTTCATTGACCCGTCCTGCCTCGTCTACTTTCGTCTTCAGTTCAGAGTTGACCGTGATCAACTCTTCATTGATCGACTGCAGCTCTTCCTTACTGGTTTCAAGTTCTTCGGTTGCGGAGCGCAGCTCTTCATTAACCGATTGCGACTCCTCGTTTGCCGTCTTCAGTTCCTCGGTCGAGGTTTCCGCATCGTCGATGGTTTCCTGAAGTTGTCGCTTGAGTTGGCGGATCTCTTCCTCCAACTGCGACACGATCATCGACGCATCGTTCCCTTCGCTGATCGCATTGTCGAGCGAGGTGTCCACCGCATCGAACACGATCAGTACATACGGGCGCTCTTCGATCGCCACCGGTCGCGCGGTGATATTGACATTGACGACCCACTGCCCCAGTTCGAAGCCCCGATGACGGATATCGACGCTGACGCCCGAGCGCATCGCCTTGAACAGCGCGGTGCGCAGATCCTGGCGCAACTCCGGACGAATGATCGACAGCAGATGCAAGCTCGGCGTGCCGCTCAAACGCGCCAGATATTGGTCGGCACCCGGGGCCACGTGGACGATGTTGTAATCGCGATCGATCAGGATGCTTGGCGGCGCGTATTGGCTCACCAGCGACTCGTGCGCTTTTTCAAACGACATCGGCGCGCGCTCGGCGCGGTCCCGGACCGGCGACGGCGTATCGGACAGTGCCGCGATCCGGTTCCAACGCGTGCTGAGCCCGCGTCGATGACTTCGAGACACCGCATTCGCGCGATAGATCCGGTTCTTCTTGTCGATCACGCTGAACAAGTCGCCGGCCGCCTCGGCCGACTCCGAATTGCCCAGAAACAAAAACCCGCCCGGTTTCAGCGCAAAATGGAACGTCTCGAACACCGCATACTGCGCATCGCGTTCCAGATAGATCAGCAGGTTGCGGCAGGTGATCAGATCCAGCCGCGAAAACGGCGGATCCTGCAGGATATTTTGCGAAGAGAACAACACCGTTTCCCGCACGCTTTTCTTTACGTAATAACTCGCGCCCTCTTTCACGAAGAATTCGCGTAGACGTCCCGGCGGCACATCCAAGACGATCGATTCCGGATAAACGCCCTGACGCGCGAACGACAATGCCGGCTCGTCGATATCGCTCGCAAAGATCTGTACCGTCGTGTCGCGTTGCGCCAACTCGTGACGTTCTGCGAAGAGCATGGCAAGGGAATAGGCCTCCTCGCCCGTCGCGCAGCCGGCCACCCAGGCCCGCACCGGCTGTTCGGCGCTGCTGGTTGCAATGATGTTATCGACGACACCCCGCTCCAGCGCTTCGAACGACAGCCGGTCCCGATAAAAATTGGTGACCGAGATCAGCATGTCCTTCAGCAGATCCTTGATTTCCGGCGGATGCTCGTCCAGAAAGTTCAGATAGGCCGGAACATTCGGCAAGCCATTCACTTGCAAACGCCGCTCGATGCGTCTGAGCACTGTAGCGCGCTTGTAATGGGAGAAGTCATGACCGGTGCGCGCATGCAACTTGGCCATCACGCCAAGCAGCGCCTGTTCCGACTGCTCCGGCGTCACCGCCAGCGGATCGGCATGGTCGAGATAGGTCGCCTCATTGCCCGGCATGCTGATCTCGTGCGCATTGCGCTCCAGCTGGATCAAGCGCTCCGGCATTTCCGCGACTGGCAGCACAATGTCGATATGGCCGGTTGCGATCGCTTTGAGCGGCATGGACTCGAATTCGGCATCGTCCGGATCCTGACAGATCGTCAAACCACCGTTTTCCTTGATGCGCTGGATCCCGACCGCGCCGTCGGCACCCGATCCGGACAAGATGATGCTGACCGCTCGCTCGCCATGTGCTTGCGCCAGCGTGCGGAAAAAGATGTCGATGGCGACCCGATCGCCGGGCGACCGCTCTGCCGGTCCCAATGCCAGATGGCCGTCGTTCATCAAAATCGTATGGGCCGGCGGAATGATGTAAACGGTATCGATTTCGATCGGGCACGGCTTGGTTACCTGCAGCGTTCGCATGCGGGTCAAGCGCCCGATGATCGCGGCAATCTCGCTCTCGTGATTTGGCGCGAGATGCAGCACCAAGACGAACGCCATCCCCGGTCGGTCCGGCATATTCGTGAAAAACGTCGACAGCGCCTGGATGCCGCCAGCGGACGCACCGATGCCCACCACAGGAAAAGGAAGATCGCTACGCTCAGGAGGCGCACCGTCAGGCGCGGTCATCGATCTTCCTTCGGGAGACATGGGCGATCCGATTGGGGTGGAATTCATCTATGGTACGACAACATCCATTCGAGAAGCAGCGCATATGGCCTTGACGGCCCATTTAGCGTGGTGTCGATCCTGAATTCGTTCCGGGACCGATGCTTGCTAAAGCGAAAGGTCAACCTCAACGGAGCCTCGCGATGCCCACGCACTACCCGAAACCACCGTTCGCCGCTCAGCCGCAGGACCGCCAGCCCGGTTTGACTCAGCCGATGGATCCCCAACCCGACCACGGCGAATCCAGTTACAAAGGGTCCGGGCGACTTGCCGGCAAGGTCGCACTGATTACCGGCGCAGACAGCGGCATCGGCCGCGCGGTGGCGATTGCATTCGCCCGCGAAGGGGCGGATGTCGCCATCGGGTATCTGAACGAAGACGACGATGCGCGTGAAACGGCCAAATGGGTCGAACAGGCGGGCCGCAAAGCGCTGCTGCTTCCGGGCGACATTACCGACCGGACGCACTGTCAGACACTGGTCAAATCGACGGTCGACACGTTTGGCCGCATCGATATCCTGGTCAACAACGCGGCGTTTCAGAAAAGCTATGAAAGCCTGTCGGATATCAGCGACGACGAATGGGACAAGACCTTCTCGACAAATATCGGTGCGATGTTCCGCATCACGAAGGCAGCGGTTCCGCATATGCCAGAGGGAAGCGCCATCATCAATACGACGTCGGTCAATGCGGACACGCCCAGCCCAAATATGATCGCGTACGCGACGACCAAGGGGGCGATTCAGAACTTTACCGGCGGCTTGGCACAACTGCTCGCGGACAAAGGAATTCGGGCAAACGGCGTGGCGCCGGGACCGATCTGGACGCCGTTGATCCCGTCGACGATGCCGTCGGAAAAGGTCACCAGCTTCGGCTCGCAAGTCCCGATGAAACGCCCTGGTCAACCGGCGGAGCTCGCGCCGGCCTATGTGATGCTGGCGTCCGACGAAGCCAGCTATATCTCCGGGGCAACCATTGCGGTGACCGGAGGCAAGCCGATTATCTGAGCCGATTCGATAAGACGCCCGATCAGTCGTCGAAGCGCAGCACGGACGTCACCTCGTCGCCCACAGCAATGCGCGCGCGGGCGTCCGGCAACACCACGGCATTTTGGCCGAACGTCACCCCCCCATTAACGCGGGGATCGGCGCGCCAGCCTGTCAGCGTATCGAGCGGTTCGTGCGGCCAAGCGGGGTCGCGCGTCCCCGATGGTTGATCGATCGTCGTCATCGGACACCGGGCGCACGGCTTGACAAGTCGGATCACCGGTGCGAGGTTACTGCCACGGCCAATCGATAACGTGTCGATGAAATCCTCCTCGAAGGAATCGAGGCCGCGCAGCACGATATTTGGGCGAAATCGGCTCATCGGGACCGGCGTCGCGCCTTTCGCGGCAAGCCGCTGATTCAGTTCATCGAGCGATGCCTCATTGGTCACCAACAACGGAAAACCATCGGCGAATTGGACCGGCGACGGCGTGTGGGCGGTCCAGCGCTCGCTGGCGA
>CAWUJR010000278.1:0-5427 GCA_963922375.1 uncultured Robbsia sp. | reverse complement strand
GTGCGTCGCAGATTCGCTCGCGTGCCTCTTCCGCCGCCGCCTGCCCCATTTCCGGCTTCGCGCCTGCGCCCAGTCCGGTCTTGCCCAACTGGATCACGCTGGCTGCTTTCATGCGCGCCAATGCCTGCGCATCCGTATTCATTGCGACGAAGTCGACGCCTTGCACACCGCGGTTGATCATGTGCTGCACGGCATTGCCGCCTGCACCACCCACGCCGACGACCTTGATCACCGTACCGTTGGTTTCGGTTTCCAGCATTTGGAATTCCATCTTTGCCTCCATCTCGATTTAGGGATACATCCTTAATTCGGCGATCCTTTCACGATCCTGCTCGGGCAAGCCGGATCATGTGCGCCGCCGCCGCGCGACGCTGACTGCCCATACCTACTGCGACTGAAACTCAGAAATTGCCGACAAACCACTCTTTCATTCGCGTCCAGACCTGCCCCATCCCACCGGACTGCACGGTGACTTTTCTCCCCCGCGAGCGTTGCGCATGCGCTTCACGCAACAGGCCCATCGCGGTCGAATAACGCGGATTGCGGACCACATCGGCCAGACCACCCGAATACTCGGGTACGCCCACGCGAACCGGCTTCAGGAAGATGTCTTCCCCGAGCTCGACCATGCCGGGCATCATCGATGCGCCGCCGGTCAGAACAATCCCAGACGATAAAAGTTCCTCATAACCGGATTCGCGTACCACTTGTTGCACCAGCGAGAACAATTCCTCGACGCGCGGCTCGATCACCGCGGCCAACGCTTGGCGCGATAATGTTCGTGGTCCGCGCTCGCCAAGCCCTGGTACCTCGATCATCTCGTCCGGATCGGCCAGCGTTTGCTTGGCTATGCCGTGCGAGACTTTGATGTCCTCCGCATCGGGCGTCGGTGTGCGCAGCGCCATGGCCACGTCGCTGGTGATCTGGTCGCCGGCGATCGGAATCACCGCCGTATGACGAATCGCGCCTTCGCTGAAGATCGCGATATCCGTCGTCCCGCCGCCGATGTCGACCAACACGACACCCAGCTCGCGCTCGTCTTCGGTCAACACGGCCAGGCTGGATGCGAGCGGTTGCAGCACGAGGTCGTTGACCTCCAGACCGCAGCGCCGTACGCACTTGACGATATTCTGTGCAGCCGATACCGCGCCGGTGACGATATGCACCTTCACTTCGAGGCGAATCCCGCTCATCCCGATCGGCTCACGCACATCTTCCTGACCGTCGATGATGAATTCCTGCGTCAGAATGTGCAGCACCTGCTGGTCGGTCGGGATATTGATCGCCTTGGCCGTCTCGATCACGCGGGCCACATCGGCTTGCGTGACCTCTTTGTCCTTGATCGCCACCATCCCGCTCGAATTGAAACTGCGGATATGGCTACCGGCAATACCCGTGAACACATTGGTGATCTTGCAATCGGCCATCAACTCGGCTTCTTCCAACGCGCGTTGAATGGACTGAACCGTCGCCTCGATGTTGACTACGACGCCTTTCTTCAGCCCTTTCGACTCGCTCTGGCCGAGTCCGATTACTTCGTAGCGGCCGTCGCCACGAAGTTCCCCTACGATCGCCACCACTTTCGCGGTGCCAATGTCGAGCGAGACCAGTAGATCTTTGAAGTCTTTACTCATGGCGTGTGTAGTGAATCATTTGTTTGCCTTGCTCGCGCTCGGATGATTAGCGTTCCCGTCGCTAAAGCGCATGCTGGGCGCTTGAATCGCCAACCCGTTCGGGTAACGCAGATCCGCATACGAGATGTCCTTGCCCCACCGCTTGACCATTTCCGGCCACGCCTTGACCAAGCGCATGCTGCGCTCATCGAGCGTCTGGGCGTTGCGCTCCCGTCCCAGTTCCACTTCGAGTCCGTTACTGAGCTTCACGCTCCATGCATAACGCGCGGACAACGTGACCGCATCGGGCTCGGCACCCAGCGGCGCAAGCCACTTCTGAAAATCGTGATACCGCTGCACCACCATCTTCTCGCTGCCGGCCGGACCGGAAAAAGCGGGAATATCGTCGTCGATCTCCGCCTGATTCGCGGTGAACAACTCGCCATCCACACTGACCAGTTGATCGTTGCCCCAGGTTCCCAACGGCTTGTACTCTTCCAGCGACACCGCGAGCCCATTCGGCCAGACGCGGCGCACGCTCGCGCGCCGCACCCACGGCATCGATTCGAATGCGGCGCGCGCACGGTCCAGATCGACGGTGAAGTAATTGCCCCGCAGATTACCGACCACATCGGCGCGAATCGTCGGCGCATTGATGTGGTCGACGTCGCCTTCGACCGCAATCGCGCGTAATGCGAACATCGGTCGCTCAGCCAGCCAATAGCCCGCCGCCGCCAACAACGCGAGCAGCGCCGCAGCCGATAACAGGCTGGCAGTGGCATTGAGCTGACGGACGTTGTTCCACATGCTTTAGACGCTCCCCGCCGTTGGCGATGCGGTCGACGGCAGCGTCATCGCCAACACATGCAACACCAGGTCTTCGTAACTAATGCCGATCGCGCGCGCCGCCTTCGGTGGCAAAGAATGGTCGGTCATGCCCGGTGCGGTGTTGATCTCGAGGAAGTACGGCTGGCCTTCGCCGTCCATCATGAAGTCGACCCGCCCCCAGCCATTGCAGCCCAGCAGCTCGAACGCACGCTTGGCCAGTACCGTCAGCTCGGCTTCGCGCGCTTCGCCCAGTCCGCACGGGATCAGGTATTGCGTGGTGTCCGCGATGTACTTCGCGTCGTAATCGTAGAACTCGCCGGCCGGAATGATATGGATGATCGGCAACGGCATGTCGCCGGCAATCGCGATCGTGTATTCGCCGCCGCCTTCGATGCTCTTTTCGACGATCACGATCCGGTCGGCCTGTGCCGCGGCATCCAATGCCGGCGCGAGATCCTCGGCGCGCTTCACTTTGAACACGGCCACGCTTGAGCCTTCGCTCGCCGCCTTCACGAACAGTGGCAAGCCGAGGGACGCCACGATCGACGCTGCACGCGCTGCATAATGCTCGCCACGGAACACCGTTTCGAACGGCGGCGTGGGAATACCGCATTGCTGCCAGACCAACTTGCTGCGGAACTTGTCCATGCCGAGCGCCGAGCCCAATACGCCCGGACCGGTGTAGGGAATCCCGAGAAAATCGAGCGCACCTTGCAGGCGACCGTCTTCGCCATAGCCGCCATGCAGCGCGTTGAACGCGCGATCGAAACCCTGCGCTTTCAACGCCATCAGCGGCGTCTCGGCGGGATCGAACGCATGCGCATCCACACCGTGGTGACGCAATGCGCCCAGCACCAGCGAACCGGACTTCAACGACACCGCCCGCTCCGCGCTTTCACCGCCGAGCAACACCGCCACCTTGCCGAACGACTTCGGATCGATGGTCGTGTCGAGCGTCCACCCGCTATGCAAGGCGGTGCTATCGGCCGTCGAGACGGCATCCGCGGCTTGAGGGGCGTCGGCTTGCACAGCTTGGTGCGCGGCGGGGCTCACAGATTCACTCACGGTACGGCTCATGTTTTGATTCACACTCAATCGCGGCGTCAAGCCGCATCCTTTGCTATTTGCGACGGCACGCCGCCAATCGATCCGGCACCCATCGTAATCACCACATCACCATCGCGTGCAAGCCGCGCAATGGCGCCCGGCAGTTCGGCAACGGTTTCGACAAACACCGGCTCCACCTTGCCCGCGACCCGCAGCGCCCGCGACAAGGCCCGGCCATCCGCTGCGACGATGGGCGCTTCGCCCGCAGCATAGACTTCGGTCATCACCAGCGCATCCACGGTCGACAGCACACGGACGAAATCCTCGAAACAGTCGCGCGTGCGCGTATAGCGATGCGGCTGGAACGCGAGCACTAAACGACGTCCCGGGAACGCACCGCGCGCGGCCGCGACCGTTGCCGCCATCTCGACCGGGTGATGCCCGTAGTCGTCGATCAGCGTGAAATGGCCGCCTTCGGATGCCGGAATCTCGCCGTAGCGCTGGAAGCGACGTCCGACGCCGGTGAAGCCTGCCAATGCGGAGCAGATCGCGGCATCGGAGACTTCGAGTTCGGTCGCGATCGCAATCGCGGCCAACGCGTTCTGCACGTTATGCACGCCCGGTAAATTCAATGCGACCTGCAACGGCGCCGCATCTTCACGCAACACGGTGAAGTGCATCTGCTGCCCCTTGGCCACCACGTCGACCGCGCGCACCTGCGCATCGGCACCCAGACCGTAACGAATGATCGGCTTGGAAACGAACGGCAAAATCTCACGCACGCTTGGATCGTCGACACACAATACGGCGATGCCGTAGAACGGCAGACGCTTCGTGAAATCGACGAACGCCTGCTTCAGCCGCGAAAAATCGTGGCCGTAGGTGTCCATGTGATCGGCATCGATATTCGTGATGACTTCGATCACCGGAAACAGGTTCAGAAACGATGCATCCGACTCGTCGGCTTCGGCGACGATGAAGTCGCCCGTACCCAACCGGGCGCTCGCACCGGCGCTGTTCAAGCGACCGCCGATCACAAACGTCGGATCCAGACCGCCCTCCCCCAACACGCAGGCCACCAGACTGGTCGTCGTCGTCTTACCGTGCGTGCCGGCAATCGCGATGCCCTGCTTGAGTCGCATCAATTCAGCCAGCATCACTGCACGCGGCACGATCGGAACGCGCTTCGCGCGAGCGGCCAGTACTTCCGGATTACCGGAGTTCACTGCGGTGGACACCACGACCGCTTCCGCGCCCTCGATATTCTCCGCCGTGTGCTGATACGCGATGCGTGCACCCAATGCGGCCAGACGTTCGGTCGTCGCCGTTTTTTGCAGGTCGGAGCCGCTGACGTGATAACCCTGGTTCAGCAGCACCTCGGCAATGCCGCTCATGCCGGAGCCGCCGATGCCGACGAAATGAATGTTCTTGACGATGTGCTTCATGTTCCAGTCCTCTGTCTTGCGCGCGCGCCGTCGCGTGATACTGCGGCGGCCTCCATACACACTTGCGCAACGCGCTCGGTGGCGTCCGGCTTCGCCAATGCGCGTGCTTTCTCGGCCATCTCGGCAAGTGTGGCGCGCGTCAGACGCTTCAACCAGGCGGCCAGGCGCCCGGCGTCCAATGCATGTTGTTGAATCAATTCCGCAGCGCCGGACTCGGCCAGGAACGCTGCATTCGTGGTTTGGTGATCGTCGACCGCAAACGGGAACGGGACGAACAAGGCCGCCACCCCGATCGCAGCAATCTCCGCGACCGTCATCGCGCCTGCGCGGCAGACCACTACATCGGCATCCGCATAGGCACTGGCCATGTCGTCGATGAAAGCGACCAGTTCGACGCGGGGCGTCGCTGCCGCCGACGTGTCCGCATCAGGCAACAGTCCGGCCGCCGCATAGTGCGCACGCAGCGCATCCAGATGCTTGGCACCCGCCTGATG
>CAWUJR010000277.1:0-5451 GCA_963922375.1 uncultured Robbsia sp. | reverse complement strand
ACCGCGAAGCCGGTTTTCTCTACTTCTGAGCGGGACTGAATCGGGGGTACGGTCAATTAACGACGGACTCTACAGCCGTTTCGGACTGATACTGGGGGCAGGTCACCGTTGGGAGACACGGCGGCCGGGGACGTCGAGCGAATAGTGGATGTCGTCGCTGGCAGGCCTATAGCGGGCGAGGCGTCTTCTCTCTCGCCTGCAACGTCGCACTTCCGATGGCACGCGCGTAGCTACTGCTCTCCGCGTGGCCGAGATGTACGCCTGTTGAACATCCCGTTGCGGTATCGTTGCGTGGGGTGCCGTATTAAGACGGTCGACTAGCCATGCGTTTTTTTCTTGCCCGTCTGTCTTGGCTTTTCCATTGTCTACCAATCTTGAGGCGGTTCCGTAGTTGATGCGCCGCCTGCATTTCTTTTATCGATGTGTACGCGGTCCACGTGGGGAGCAAAAAAGAGATGATGCATATGACGAAGAAGATGCGGGTTTGGACCAAAACGGGTGAAACCAATTTGGCCAACTCCCCATTTTCCAATGCGCCGCACAGCTCGGCATACTCTTTCGGGAGGAGGGGCGTTTCCTGAAGCGCAGTCTTTGGTGACTGTCGGCACTGGGAGGTATCGATACGCCAGCGATCGGACAACACGCTCTTCGCATAGTTTTTGCCGTCGGTCGAAAATGCAGTATGAGTCGCTTTAAACCAAAGTATCGTCTTTTGAGAAAATGCTCCGGAAAGTGCCAGCACCTGCAAAATTATGAGTGTGGAAAAGCAAACTGTCATGCCAATACAGAGCCTGCGTCTAGGTACTTTCAGGCGCACCGCAGGATTTAACTTGAACCAAGTGCCAGCCCTTTTTGCTTCTGTGACATCGACTTTATAATGCGCTAACCAATCAATGACAGCATGCAATTGTCGGCGCGACTGTGCTTTGATCCCATGCACGATATAGAAACGTTCTCGCTCACGAATCTCTTCGTCAAAAGCCTTAATTTTTGCATCGAAAAATTCCGGTAGTCCTCCTGCCGCCAACCAACGCTTAACAAGGAAAAGGCGCGACGATCGCAATTTGTAGGTGATCCACAATCCCGATAGAACAGGTGCCAGCGCGGTAAGTAACACTGTCACTACGGGGCTCAAGATCGCTTGGATGAGGGGATTCAACGATGTTCTCCTTGTTTCAACAGCGTAGTCTAGAACTATCATTAAGCAACAAATCCATCATTCGTTCAAATTTTGTTAAAAGCGAATTGTTGTCTACGCTGTGAGCGTCTGGTCTTGGCCGTACTTGACGAACTGCTGACCTGACCGTACCCCAAAAAATAGACTCGGCGGATTCCGGGGTACGGCCAGTCCTACCGATTGGAGCTTTGTTGCTACCCACTCTTGGTGCGGTCCATATCCGCACTAACGTTTCGCCGGAGTTCGACCTTTTCATCCTTGAACCACAGTTTCATCACCACCGTATCGTTCGCTTCATCGAAGGCATCCCAGGATGGACGTCGTGCAGCAAGACGGACACCGAGACTATCAAGGAACTGGTTGATTGTTTGCTTTCTTTCCACAAAATTCCCCTAATGCGTAGCGTCTCCGTTGGAGCATAAAACCGGCGATATTCCCGCTTAAACGGCTCGCAAATCACGAAGCAGCTGCGAACGGCTTGTAATATAAAGCACGCATAAAGCCGACTGGTTATTTTGTCCCAGTTAGCACCCCATCGTGAAAAGGATCACCACGTCACCCCCTCCACCAACGCCGGCTCTCCAAACTCCACCAACACCCCATTCGACTTAGAAAAGTACGCCTCCCAAAACCGCTTCAAATCCAGCAGCGTCTTCGGATCCCGATACCCATTCCGTTCAGCAGCAGAGCCCTTCATCGCAGGCGCCATCACCCCGCCGCCGAGCACATAAACCCGCGCACCGCCAAAGTCCCCGATCAACTGATTAGCCTCGGCCCTCTTCATTTCCACATCGAGATTCACATCACGCACCGCGTTGTGCGCATAAAAACTCGTCACACTCGAGTTTTCCAAACCATCAGTCACAACAAACACCACCTTTTTCGCCGCCCTATCCTGCCGAACCGCATCCGACACCGTCTTCAACGCCAACATCACGTCAGACTGTGCCAAATCATCGCTGGACGCCTTCATCACCTGACTCGCGGTGCTCAATGCCATCCGCTGCGCATACGGCCCTTGATTCTTAAGACACGTTTTAAACTCACCCAGCCGACTCATCACCACATCCCCCTCCTGACTTGCAGGCATGGGAGCCTCGATGATCCCGGTATGAATCACGTTCAGATAATGGTCTTGAGAAAACGCAGAAAACTCTGCGACAACGAACTTCGTCCCTGGCACCAGCAACGAAAGCATGTTGTTGATCACAGACTGTTGCAACGTCGGATCGAGCAACACGGTCTGATCGATCAGCAGATAAACCAGCTTGTCGTAAGTCGCAACCGATGCAGCAATCTTATTCACCGCATAGCAGCTTGGCACGTCGTTGACCAAGCCCGCGTGCGCTTGCGGGGCGAGCATCAACAGCAGCGCAGTCGACAGCGCAACGATACCGCCTCCGCGCAGACAGGAGTCACTCAAACGATCTAGCATCATTCACTTCCCAAAATATCTTCTTCGAGACGCGAACGCTCCGCTTGCGCCTTGCGATGCTCTTTTAATGCTTGCACCGCCGCCAAAATCGCTGAGCGACGCGCCGGCAAATCCTCTGCCGACACATCCAGGATCACTCTGCGACGCTCGGTATCGGGCTCATTCAGGATGCGCTCAGCAATGCGTGCGATATCCGTCGACGCGGTAGCACTGACATCCGCAGCGGGCGTTGCCTGACTCGCTGCTTCGATTGTCGGCACCTTCGCTGGCAGAACACCTGCCGCGGACGTTGCTGCTGACGCGCTGGCGACCCGCATCGCATCCTGGGCGCTCGATGCTTGCACCACCGCGACGGGCTGAATGTCGGCGGTCACGTCTTGGCTTTCAGCCTCGACGTAAGCCGGACGACGCGTCTCTTCCGCCAGCTTCTTGTTGTAGTAATCGTTCGCGCTGACTTTCGACACATGCTCCCGATACTTAGGCACTTCCCGCCCGAGGTGAGCACGCAAGTCCGTCAGCCGCATATTGGCGCGGTCGAGCGTCGGTTTGATCGTCTTCGCATAGCAGCTCTGGAAGCTCGTATAGCCTCGCGTCTGCCAATACGCGTTCTTCCCATCGCCGACAAACGATGTACCGAACGACTGAAAGAATCCTAACGCCTGGGTAATGATGTAGATGATGGCAAGGACGATTGCCCCGGCGATGCCCTGGCTGAAGACTTCGCCGCTCAACTCATGATCGACATTCTTCTGCGCATCTGCGGACGAATCCGCCACGGCCGTCGGCAGCGGCAGACTGGCATCGCTGCCACCCGCAGAGCCGAACGGATTCGCGCCGGACGTCGCGGAGATCGTTTGATCGGCAGCTTTACGCGTCATATCGATCTCGATGCCTTTGATCCGCATCCACGTGATGCCGGTCAACAGGATGGCCAGCAAAGCGATCGAGATGACCGGGCGCAACAGACTGCCGCGATCGTGCGCACCGTCCAGCACGCGACTGCCAAAGCGCGTCTTCGGCGTGTCGTCCTTGTCCTGGCTCTGATCGTCGCCGCTGCTGATCTTTTGACCGGAATAGCCTTCGGCGGTGGCATTGACGGATCCGAGCGCCTTCTTGATCGAGGAGCGCTTGTACATGTCCTTGCCTGCGGCGTGCGTCAACCCAAGCAGACCGACCGCCATCACCAACGCGATCACGTAGCCAATCCAGACCATCTGGTTGCCTGTGATTTCACTGGAAACGAAAGGGGCGATGAGCATACCCGTTCCGGCGGCCTCTGCGACGGTCAGCAGGCCGAGTGCAACCCATGCGATCTGTGACATCGGCGAGCGGCCGTTTTGATGCGTGAGCTTCAGGTATTCGTTCGCGTTGTTGAAGACGACAGGGTCAATCTTCGGCAGCTTGTCGATATACGTAGAGCAAAGATGCTCTTCAGCCGGGGGCAGTCCTGCGGCTTTCCAGCTCGCGAGGTTTTCGATGCCATGGGTCTGCTTCTTCCATTTCTGCATCTTGCCGATCAACGGGAAACTGACCCAGAAGTCGGTCCACCAGAGATCGTCGGTGAACCGCTTCCAGACGATGAAGGTTGCGATAAGCGCCGAGACGATCAACGGGCCCGACCACAACAAGGTGGCCACGAAAGCTTGAATTAAATTGGACATCATGGAATCCCTAGCGTGGCTTATCGAAGAACAAACGAACCGGTGGCGGTGTAGTCGACCGCATTGTTCGTGTAATAGACATGTGCGGCAGCTTGCTTGCTGCTGTTCGGCACGATCATGTCCAGGCACTGCATCGGACCATCGACAAAGATGCGGTACAGCGTGGCCGCAGAGCCGCGATAGACGTTCACCGGATCGTGCGCGCTGAATGATGGCCTTTGCTTTTTATCGCCGCTGTAGTCCTTGTAGATCAGCAGTTCAGGCTCGGGCACTGGGCTGCCGGCATCCACCGGCACTTGCGCATGCATCACGGCAATCAGATGCTTGTTCAACGTGCCAATCCAAGGCGCGCCGTAGAACCCAGGCACCGAGTCTCTGACCTCAAGCCTGTCTCCCGTCGCCAGGTTATGTACGGACGATGCGCTATGCGGCTGGTCGCCCCGGCACGACCCCAACGTCACGATCGAATCGGCCTTTGCTTCGCTGATAAAGCTGAACATCGATTTGTTTACTGAAGCACCCAGTTGCACAGGGATCCCGTTGCCACGCGTCGGCGTTCCGCCGAAGTCATAGCCGGATACACCCCGACGCGGTACTTCCGCAGCGATCGTGCCGGGCACCTCGGCACTATCGCCGCCCGCGACAGCGGCTGACGCTTGCGCGGGCGTCTCTGCGGCCGCCGTTTCAGTCGCATCGGTACCGGAAGCGGCAGTAGATGCCTTCGCGTGGACAGTCCGCCTGTGGTGCACCGCTTTATGCGTGGCAACCGGCTGCTCGACCGGCGGGGGCGCATCGGTAGACGCCAGTTGCGTTGCATCCGTAGGCGCGGACAATGCTTCGGCGTTGACGGCGCGATAGTTCGCGGGATCGGCGCTGCGTTGCGCAAGGAAGCGCTGAAGGTCGGCTTGCGTCGGTACATCGACGATTTCGACCCGCTGATTCTCCTGGCGACCTTGCGCTGTGGTGTTGTTCGCGATCGGCAACGTGTCGCCGGCGCCCTGGTAGTACAGGTTATCGGCGGAAACACCGGCCTCGACGAATATGCGGGCGACGCTTTTTGCGCGCGCCTCGGACAGTGCGGCGAGGTCTTCACGCGTACCTGCGTCGCGCTCATCGGTATGACCGACGATGAATACCTTGTGCGCGAGCGCTGCGCGCCGTTGCTGCACGGTGCTGGA
>CAWUJR010000276.1:0-5465 GCA_963922375.1 uncultured Robbsia sp. | reverse complement strand
CAAATAATGCCGGATTCTCTAGTTTTCAACGAGACTATTTTCTGGGGTAGGGTCATAATCAGCGCAAAAATCCATTTCGATTTTTAAGATCGGGTTGCAACAGTTGAAAAAAATGCCCGAAAGTCACCAGTGGCAACTATCGGGCATCTCTACTACCGCATCGACGCAAGGAAACTGCGCTTCAAGACCATGAAACGCCGCTACACCCTCAATCAAACATCAATATTCCCAGCACTCAGCGCATTACTCTCAATAAACGCACGCCGCGGCTCAACCTCATCCCCCATCAGCGTCGTAAAGATCGCATCCGCCGCAATCGCATCCTCAATCTGCACACGCAGCAAACGACGCACGGTCGGATCCATCGTCGTCTCCCACAGCTGACTCGGGTTCATCTCTCCGAGCCCCTTATACCGCTGCGTAGACACATTCCGATCCGCATCGGCCAGCAACCACTTCATCGCACTCTTGAAGTCCGTCACCGCCTGACTACGCTCGCCACGGCTGATCATCGCACCTTCGCCGATCAACCCCTTGAACGTCTCCGCCGTCATCCGCAGCTGACGATAATCCGCCGTCGCCAGGAAATCGGTATCGATCGTCGACAGCTTGATATTGCCATGATGACGACGCGCAATCCTTAAAGCCCAGCTCTCACGGATCTCATCGTGCACCACATGCACATTGATCTCCGGCTTCATCGGACCAGCAGCCAGCGCCGCTTCCAACGTCTTCGCACTGGCTTCCGCATTCGCCTGCGTATCCAGCTTGATATCCACGCCATCCATGATCGCTTCGAGTGCGGTCGAATCCACCTGACGACGCACACGTTCAACCACCGCTTCCGACAGCAGATAACTCCGCGCCAACTCACCCAGCGCATCGCCGGTAATCGGTTCCTGACCTTCGCTCGTCACCAAGCCCGCACCATTCAACGCCAGCTTCAGCTTGTACTGACGCAGCTCGTATTCGTCCTTCAGGTACCGCTCTTCCTTACCGTGCTTGATCTTCAGCAGCGGCGGTTGCGCGATATAGATATAGCCTTTCTCGACCAGATC
Source organism: uncultured Robbsia sp. (assembly GCA_963922375.1). Taxonomy (GTDB): domain Bacteria; phylum Pseudomonadota; class Gammaproteobacteria; order Burkholderiales; family Burkholderiaceae; genus Robbsia. The sequence continues at coordinate 4,407 of CAWUJR010000276.1, read as the reverse complement.
CGGCAGTTGACGATAGAACAGCGTCAGCAGCAGCGTACGGATGTGCGCGCCATCCACGTCCGCATCGGTCATGATGATGATGCGGTGATAACGCAGCTTCTCGACGTTGTAGTCGTCCTTGCCGATGCCGCAACCCAGTGCGGTGATCAGCGTGACGATCTGCTCGGAGGACAACAGCTTGTCGTAACGCGCCTTCTCGACGTTCAGCACCTTACCGCGCAGCGGCAAGATCGCCTGGAATTTACGATCGCGACCTTGCTTGGCCGAGCCGCCCGCGGAGTCGCCCTCGACGATGTAGATTTCAGACTTCGCCGGATCCTTCTCCTGGCAGTCGGCCAGCTTGCCTGGCAAACCACCACCGTCCAGCACGCCTTTCCGACGCGTCATTTCGCGCGCACGACGGGCGGCGTCACGGGCACGGGCAGCGTCGATGATCTTCGAGCAGATGATCTTCGCGTCGATCGGGGTTTCCTGCAGGAACTCTTCGAGTGCCTTGGCGACCACTTCCTCAACCGGCGCACGCACTTCGGACGAAACCAGCTTGTCCTTGGTCTGTGACGAGAACTTCGGTTCCGGCACTTTGACGGACAACACGCAGGACAGGCCTTCGCGCATGTCGTCGCCGCCGGTTTCGATCTTCGCTTTCTTCGCGATTTCGGTTTCGACGATGTATTTGTTCAATACCCGTGTCATCGCCGCACGCAGACCGGTCAAGTGCGAGCCACCGTCGCGCTGCGGGATATTGTTCGTGAAGCAGAGGACGTTTTCGTTGAAGCTGTCGTTCCATTGCATCGCCACTTCGACGGTGATGCCTTCGCGCTCACCGACGATATGGAAAATCGTCGGATGCAATACTTGCTTCGCGCGATTGATGTATTCGACAAAGCCTTTGACGCCACCGGCGAACGCGTAGTTCTCTTCCTTGCCGGTGCGCTGATCGACCAGGCGAATGCGTACGCCATTGTTCAGGAACGACAGTTCGCGAATCCGCTTCGCCAGGATGTCGAAGTGAAAATTGACGTCGCCAAAGATCTCGGCGTCGGCGAGAAAATGCACTTCGGTACCGTTGTGCTCGGCTTCGCCGACGACCGGGATCGGCGAGACTTCTTCGCCGTCACGCATTTCCAGCGTGCGGTTGATCACCGCGCCGCGATTGAATTCGAGGAAGTGCTTCTTGCCGTCGCGACGTACGGTCAGACGCAGCCACTGCGAGAGGGCGTTGACGCAGGAGACGCCGACGCCGTGCAGACCGCCGGAGACCTTATAGCTGTTCTGGTCGAACTTGCCGCCGGCATGCAGCTCGGTCATGACGATTTCGGCGGCACTGCGCTTCGGTTCGTGCTTGTCGTCGAGCTTGATGCCGGTGGGGATGCCACGGCCGTTGTCGATGACGGAGATCGAGTTGTCGGCGTGAATCGTGACCTGGATGTCGTCGCAATGGCCGGCGAGGGCTTCATCGATCGAGTTATCCAGCACTTCGAATACGAGATGGTGCAGCCCGGTGCCATCCGACGTGTCGCCGATGTACATGCCGGGGCGCTTGCGCACAGCCTCCAATCCTTCGAGGATCTGGATCGATGATGCGCCATAAGCGTTCTCGGCCTGCGGTTTCTGCTGTTCAGTCATGATCTGTTCCGGTTCTGCGTGGCTGCCGTCGGATCGAGGACCCACCGTTGCTAACGATGGGGCGCCACTCCTCTACATATGGGGGTGATGTGGCTGTTTTCGAGGGCGCGAGGCAGGTGATACAGGGAGGGCATCGAGGGTTCGACCCCTTCCAAAAAGCGTTTGCAACGTGCGACATCTTAAAGGGAGCTGGGCGCCGAAATCGGCTTCGGTATCGGTCGGCATGGCCTTTGAAACCGCCCGTCCGGCACCCTGCATCGCATTCGAGCACGGGCTCAAATGCGCATCGGCATCACCACGTATTTGAAGTTTTCGTTGTCGGGCATCGTGATCAACGCGCTGGAATTCGCATCGCCTAAGCTGATCGTTAGCATGTCCGTTTTGATATTGGACAGCACGTCGAGCAGATAGGTGACGTTGAAGCCGATATCGATCGCGTCGCCGTCATACGCGATTTCCAGTTCTTCGGTGGCTTCTTCCTGGTCGGCATTGCTGGAGTTGATCCGCAATACGCCCGGTTCGATCTGCCAGCGCACGCCCTTGAACTTGTCGGTGGTCAGAATGGCGGCACGCTGCAATGCGCGCTGCAATTCTTCACGGCCGATCAGGAAGTGGTTCTTGTAACCCTTCGGGATCACGCGCTGGAAATCCGGGAATTTGCCTTCGACCAGCTTCGAGATCAATTCGACCGAGCCGAACGTGAACTTGATCTGCGACGCGGCAATGTCGATCGTCAGCGGATCGTCGATGTCGTCGAGCAGACGCTGCAGTTCAAGGACGGTCTTGCGCGGGACGATGACGTCCTGCTTCGGGAAGTTGCCTTCGATCTGTGTCGACGAGAAGGCGAGACGGTGACCGTCAGTGGCCACGGCCATCAGCTTGTCGCCTTCGACGACGAACAACATGCCGTTCAGGTAGTAGCGGATGTCCTGCTGCGCCATCGCGAAATGCACGCCTGCGAGCAATTGGCGAAACGCGCGCTGCGGTACCGAGACGCTCGCGCCGAAATCGGCTGCGGCGGACAACGTTGGGAAGTCTTCGGCGGGCAGCGTTTGCAGGCCGAAACGGCTTTTGCCGGATTGGACGGTCAGGCGCTTGTCTTTCAACGAGAGGCTGACTTCGCCGCCGGGCAATGCGCGCAGAATGTCGAGCAGCTTGCGGGCGGAGACGGTGGTCGCCTCGTTGTCCGTGCCCGATGCACATTCGGCGCTGGTGGTGATCTGTAACTCGAGGTCCGTCGACAGAAAGGAGAGCGAGGGACCGTTCTTCGTGATGACCAGATTGGCGAGAATCGGCAACGTATGACGGCGTTCGACGATACCGCATACCGTTTGCAGTGGCCGTAGCAGCGTATCCCGTTCAGTCTTGACCAATTGCATTCGAAATCCTTCTTTCGTTTAGACGGCAATCCTGCGCTCCGACCCCCGTCGGTGAGCGTCGACGGAGAACAAAACGCGGACTGGCTCTCCGGCGATTTTGCTGTCGCCAGCGCTCGCAGGACAATTACCGTATTGTGCCTCAAAACGGCCCGAAAAACCTTAGAAATCAGTCGGCCGACGGAGGCAATACCCCCCTCCAGGGGGAGGGGTGGAGCAGCGTCCGGCCGCCTCAAGCGCCCGTTTGGCTCTTTCGTGCGGCGGCTGCTCGGCTGCTTGGCTTCTTCGTTCGGTGACCCCTTGGCGCTTCCGTTCCCAGCCGGCCTGCCCGCTCCCTTCGGCGCGACTAGCCCTTCAGCGTTTGTTCGAGCACGTGCAGCTCGTGATTCAGCTGCGGATCCTTGCTGCGCTCGTCGGCGATCTTGCGCACCGCGTGCAGCACGGTGGTGTGGTCGCGTCCGCCGAACAACTCGCCGATTTCCGGCAGGCTCTTCTGCGTGAGCTCTTTGGCCAGGTACATCGCGATCTGGCGTGGCCGAGCGATGTTCGCCGGGCGCTTCTTCGAGTACATGTCGGCGACTTTGATGCTGTAGAAGTCGGCGGCGGTTTTTTGGATGTTTTCGACCGATATCTGCCGGTTCTGGACCGTGAGCAAGTCTTTCAGCGCTTCCTTGGTCAGTTCGATCGTGATGTCGCGACCGTGGAACTTCGAATACGCGAGGATCTTCCTCAGCGCGCCTTCGAGTTCACGCACGTTCGAGCGCAGATGCTTGGCGACGAAGAACGCGACGTCTTCGGAGACATCGGCGCCTTCGGTCTGAGCCTTGCGCATCAGGATCGCGACGCGCATTTCCAGCTCCGGCGGCTCGATGGCGACGGTCAGGCCGGAATCGAAGCGGGAGATCAGCCGGTCATCGATGCCGGAGATTTCCTTCGGATAGGTGTCGCTGGTGATGATGACCTGTGCCTTGTTCGCGACCAATGCTTCGAACGCATAGAAGAATTCTTCCTGCGTACGGGATTTGCCTGAAAAGAACTGAATATCATCGATCAGCAGCAGATCGAGCGAGTGATAGTAACGCTTGAATTCGTCGAAAGCCTTGCGTTGATAGGCTTTGACGACGTCCGAGACGTACTGCTCCGCGTGGATGTAGCGAATCCGCGCGCCGGGGTTGTCCACCAGCATCTGATTGCCGATCGCGTGGATCAAATGGGTTTTGCCCAAACCCACGCCGCCATACAGGAACAGCGGGTTGTACGAGATGCCGGGGTTGTCGGCGACCTGGATCGCGGCGGCGCGGGCCAATTGGTTGGCCTTACCGGTCACGAACGTTTCGAACGTGAGGACGTTGTTCAGCTTCGAGCGGTCCACCTGGACCGGCGGCTCGCTGCCGGCCGGGGCGCT
>CAWUJR010000275.1:0-5493 GCA_963922375.1 uncultured Robbsia sp. | reverse complement strand
TCAATGCCTTCTCACCCGCCTTCGCGTTCGCCCAAACGGCCGGGACCCCGGCGACCGCAGCAGGCGGGAAGGCGCCTCGCGTGGCGCTCGTGATGAAGTCGCTGGCCAATGAATTCTTCCTGACCATGGAAGACGGCGCGAAGGCGTACCAGAAAGCGCATCCGAAAGACTTCGAGTTGATCTCGAACGGCATCAAGAACGAAACCGACACCAGCGCACAGATTCGGATCGTCGAACAAATGATCGTCTCGAAAGTGGACGCCATCATCATCGCCCCGGCCGATTCGAAAGCCATGGTGCCAGTCCTGAAGAAGGCCGTGGACGCAGGCATCATCGTCGTCAACATCGACAATCGCCTGGACCCGGATGTCGTGAGTTCGAAAGGCATGAAAATCCCATTCGTGGGGCCCGACAATGCGAAGGGCGCAAAGCTCGCAGGCGACTATCTTGCCAAATCGCTGAAGGCCGGGGATGAAGTGGGCATTGTCGAAGGTGTGTCGACGACAACCAATGCGCAGCAGCGGACCGCAGGTTTCAAGGCCGCCATGGCGCAAGCGAACATGAAAGTGGTATCGCTGCAATCGGGAGATTGGGAAATCGACAAGGGCAATGCCGTGTCCTCGGCGATGCTGAACGAATATCCGAATTTGAAAGCGCTGCTCTGCGGCAACGACAATATGGCCATCGGCGCGGTGTCGGCGGTACGTGCAGCGGGTCGCGCCGGCAAAGTGGCCGTCATCGGCTATGACAACATCGCCGCGATCAAGCCGATGTTGAACGATGGGCGCGTATTGGCAACGGTCGATCAATTTGCCGCCAAACAGGCAGTTTTCGGCATCGATACCGCATTGAAAGCGCTCCGCGACCATACGAAGCAAAACGACCTGTCGGCGATTGTCGAAACGCCGGTGGTGCTGGTGACGAAAAAATGATGTCCGCCGGTACGAGCAACCTGATGGAGGGCGATGCGGCGTCGCGTTCGATGGCCGCTGCCGTCACCACGTCAAGCGGTACGCCTACGCCGCAGGGCCAGGAAATATTGCGCGTCAGCGGCGTTGGCAAAACCTATGCGGCGCCGGTACTGAGCGACATTGATCTCAGTCTGATCGAGGGGCAAGTGCTGGCGTTGACCGGTGAAAATGGCGCCGGTAAAAGCACGTTGTCGAAAATCATCAGTGGATTGGAGACGCCCACGCACGGCAGTATGGTGTATCGGGGGGTTTCTTTCACGCCCGGCAGCCGCAGTGAAGCGGAGTCGCTGGGCGTGCGCATGGTGATGCAGGAACTGAACCTGCTGCCCACGCTGACGATCGCAGAGAACCTGTTTTTCAATCAATTGCCGGCGTCGCGTGGGATTGGCTGGATCTCCCGCAAGCGGCTGCGCGCGGAAGCGTTGCACGCGATGGCACGCGTGGGTCTGGACACGCTCGATCCCGATACGCCCGTCGCGGCATTGGGGATCGGTCATCAGCAGATGGTCGAGATCGCCCGCAACCTGATCGGTGATTGCCGCGTGCTGATCCTCGACGAACCCACGGCGATGCTGAGCGGTCGCGAAGTAGACCTGTTGTTCGAGCAGGTGGAACGGCTCAAGCGCGACGGCGTCGCGATCGTGTATATCTCGCATCGACTCGAGGAAACCGCCCGAATTGCCGACCGGATTGCGGTGTTGCGCGACGGCAAACTCGTCAGCGTGGGTCCGATTGCCGATTATCCAACCGATCGTCTCGTGACGTTGATGGTAGGTCGCGACATCGGAGAACGCATCGATCTGGGCGAACGACGGATAGGCGCCCCACTGCTGCGCGTAAAAAACATGACGCGGTCCAATGTCGTGCGGGATGTGTCGTTCGAGGTGAAGCAAGGCGAGATTTTCGGCATCAGCGGATTGATCGGCTCCGGTCGTACCGAGTTGCTGCGCCTGATCTTCGGTGCGGACCGCAAAGACAGCGGTGCTGTCGAAATAGGGAACCCGCCGCAATGGCGAGAGATCAACTCGCCGGCGCAAGCCGTCAAGCAGGGCGTTGCATTGATCACCGAAGATCGCAAAGGCGAGGGTCTGCTGCTGACCCAGCCGGTCGCAGCCAATCTCTCGCTTGGTAATTTTCCTTCGGTGTCGCGACTCGGCGTGATGGATAGCCGCCGCGAGCAGGCGCTATCGCAGCGGCAGGTGGATGCGATGCGCATCCGCTGCTCGAGCGGGCGGCAAGTCGTCGGCGAACTCTCCGGCGGTAACCAGCAAAAAGTGGTGATCGGTCGTTGGCTCGAACGCGGCTGCGATGTGCTGCTATTCGACGAACCCACGCGGGGCATCGATGTCGGCGCGAAATTCGACATCTATGCATTGCTGGGCGCGCAGGCGCGCGAGGGCAAAGCGATCGTGGTCGTCTCCAGCGATATGCGCGAATTGATGCTGATCTGCGACCGCATTGCCGTCATGTCTGCCGGCCAGTTGGTACAAACCTTTGCACGCGGCGAATGGACCCAGGACAATCTTCTGGCCGCCGCATTTTCGGGATATGCGAAGCGGGAAGCGCTTCTCTCTAGAGAAACAATATGACGGCACCCGTGAACAACGTAAATAAGTCGGCGGACAACCCCGTCCCCGCTACTGCTTCTGCCTCCGCTTCTGTCCCCAAGCCTGCGGTCAACGCAGGAACGCGGATGGGTTTGAACAGCTATCTGGGACTCGCTGGCGCGTTGCTGGCGATGATCGTGCTTTTCTCGACGCTCAGCTCCCACTTTCTAACCTATGACACGTTTATTACCATCGCCAACCAGATCCCGGATCTGGTCGTGATGTCGGTCGGCATGACGTTCGTGCTGATCATTGCCGGGATCGATCTGTCGGTCGGTTCCGTGCTCGCCCTCGCCGCATCGGCGGTCAGCGTGGCGGCACTCCAATGGCATTGGGGCCCGATTCCGGCAGCGCTCGTCGGCCTGGCGATTGCGGCGGTAACCGGCGGGATCACCGGCCTCATCACGGTAACGTGGCGCATCCCATCGTTCATCGTGTCGCTGGGCGTGCTCGAAATGGCTCGCGGCCTGGCCTATCAGCTCACCGATTCCCGGACCGCTTATATTGGCGGGGCGTTCGACTGGCTGGCCAATCCGATCGCGTTCGGCATCTCGCCCGCATTCATCGTCGCCGTGATCGTGATGATCGTTGCGCAACTGACGCTGACCCGTACCGTCTTCGGCCGCTTCTTGATCGGCATCGGCACAAACGAAGAAGCGGTGCGACTCGCCGGCATCGACCCGCGCGCGTACAAAGTCATCGTGTTCGCGTTGATGGGCGCAGCGGCAGGCCTTGCCTCGCTGTTCCAGATTGCGCGCCTGGAAGCGGCAGATCCGAATGCCGGTTCCGGTATCGAGTTGCAGGTCATCGCTGCGGTCGTGATCGGGGGAACGAGCCTGATGGGCGGACGCGGCTCCGTCATCAGCACGTTTTTCGGCGTCTTGATCATTTCCGTGCTGGCCGCTGGCCTCGCGCAAATCGGTGCGAACGAGCCGACGAAACGGGTCATTACGGGTGCCGTCATTGTGGTGGCCGTGGTGCTGGACACGTATCGCAGCCGTCGCGCCAAGCGTCGCGCCAAGCGTCGCGGCTGACGGGCATGGCCACCATTCGAGACGTTGCCGCATTGGCCGGTGTGTCCTATACCACGGTGTCGCACGTTGTGAACGACAGTCGGCCGGTCCGTGCCGATAAGCGCGAGCGCGTGCTTGCGGCGGTGGCCGAGCTTAAATTCGTGCCGTCGGCGGTCGCGCGGTCGTTGAAGGTCCGCGCGACCGGAACGATCGGCATGCTGGTGCCCAGCAACACCAATCCTTATTTCGCCGAAATTGCGCAGGGCATCGAGGGCTTCTTCCGTCGCCACGGCTACTGCGTGTTTCTTTGCAATTCGGATAACGATATCGCGACGCAGCGCGAGTGGCTTCGCGTATTGCACGAGAAGCGGGTGGACGGCTTGATTGTCGCGTCTGTCGGCGATGAGGCCTGCGCTGCCGATGCCCTCGCGCACGCCGATGTCCCGATCGTCGTCATCGATCGCCCGATTGCCGGCATTCGGGCGGACAGCGTGCAGGTGGATCATCAGACGGGCGCCGCGATGGCGACACGGCATCTGATCGATCTCGGCCATCGGCGCATCGCGTGTATCGCCGGCCCCGACAGCACTGTCGTCAGCGCAAACCGTGTCAACGGCTTCCGGATGGCCATGGCAGAGTACGCGTTGCCGGTGCCTCCCGAAGCCGTCGCGGTAGGCGACTTTTCGAGCCCGGGCGGCTATGCGGCAGCAGACAGGTTATTTCGCGACTACGCGCCCACGGCGATCGTCGCCGGCAACGACGTCATGGCAATCGGTGCGCTACGCGCGGCGGCAGAGCGCGGTCTGAAAGTACCGGAAGATTGTTCGATCATTGGGTTCGACGATATTGAAATGAGCCGGTATATTTATCCCGCATTGTCCACGGTCGGCCAGGCGATCGTGCGGCTCGGCGAAACCGCCGCCACCAGCTTGCTCGATCGTATCAGCGGGCGGGTCACCGGCGATATGCGCGAGCTGACATTGCCGCCCCGCCTGATGTTGCGTGAATCCAGCGGGCCGCCAGGCCAGACGTTCCTTCCTCTAAAAGACCATTTGACGTGATTTCGATCGAACCAACAAGCGAACGCACCCAGCCTGCGGGCCGGGTTGCCATCGTCGGTAGCCTGAATATGGACCTGGTCGTGCGCTCGTCGCGCATGGCACGCCCCGGCGAAACATTGACGGGCCGAAGTTTCGAGCAGGTGCCTGGCGGCAAAGGCGCCAATCAAGCGGTGGCTGCCGCGCGTCTGGGCGCACAGGTCGAGATGATCGGCCGCATCGGCCAGGACGGCCAGGGTGCGCTGTTGAAGCAGGCGTTACTCGATGAAGGAATCGACTGCAGCGGCATCGGTACCGATGACACGTTACCCACCGGCGTGGCGTTGATCGTCGTCGACGACGCGGGTCAGAATGCGATCACGATCGTCGCCGGTAGCAATGGCGCGCTCTCCCCTGCCATCGTTGCCACCCACGCGCGCACCATCGAACGCGCGGACGTCGTGGTCTGTCAGATCGAAGTGCCCGTCGACACTGTCCTGGCAGCGTTACAGATGGCGCGTGCCGCAGGAAAGACGGTGATTCTGAATCCCGCACCCATCGACGCGCCGTTGTCCGCCGACTGGCTGGCCGCCATCGATTTCCTCGTGCCAAACGAAACCGAAGCGGCGGCGTTGACCGGCATCGCAGTCGATTCTGTCGATACCGCGCGTGATGCGGCGCAGCATTTGCGGTCCGCCGGCGCACGGAACGTATTGATCACACTGGGTAGCCAAGGCGTGTTGTGGCTCCCTGAACACACGGCCGAGGCGTCTCATTTCCCTGCACATCGTGTCACGGCAAAAGACACCACCGCTGCCGGCGACACTTTCATCGGCGGCCTGGCCGCTGCCCTTGCCGCTGGCCG
>CAWUJR010000274.1:0-5521 GCA_963922375.1 uncultured Robbsia sp. | reverse complement strand
CAGCGGCCATAGCGCCGCGGGCAGTGAGAAGTTGTAGTGAATGCCGGCAATACACTGCATCGCCCTGCCGTAACGCACCGCAAGCCCGCGCCGGTAGACATGCTTGAAACGGCCTTGATTCGATTGTCCGTAGTCGGCAATCGGAATGTCGCGATCCGCCGGCAATGCGCCTGGCATCGACAGATCCCATAACAACTCGTCGCCGATTTTCCGATGCACGAATCGATGCAGCGAACGCAGTGCGCGGATGGCGTCCACCGGATCCGTCACCGGCGGTGTGATGAACTCGAGCAGCGCTTCCGAGTAGTCCGTCGTGACTTCCGGATGCGTCAGCGCCGCGCCTAGCACGGCCGGATGCGGCGTCATGGCCAGCGCCCCATCCGGGCGCACGCGCAGACTTTCCTTTTCTATGCCGCGGCCGCCCTGCGCCAGCCATCCCCGAGCGGCCGCATCGCGAAGCAACGCCAGCCTGCGTTCAAAACCCGCGCTGTCCGTGGTTGATGTCGTTGTTTTCATTAATCAATACAATATGCGATAGCCAGCCGCGAATCGTGGCATGCGTGACGCGCATGACATACGCCTGGCGCAAGCCGAGCGAGCCAGGCGTGGATTCCGCAGGCGCTTGCGGCAAGCAACGACGCCAAATTTATCGGGCACTTTATCGGGCACTTTAACACTTCGCCGGAGCGTACGCTGACGATGCGCTGACAGTGTCGCGGGGTCCGCACTCAACCTACACTCCACGCGCATCCGACGCACCTCGTTGCCCCCATCGGCGCTTGCCGCATCGACCCTCGTGAACGCCGACGCGCGTCGAACCCTGACCCCGAGTTCGACCTGAGGTGCACCCGCAACGGCGATCTTCTGCACCCGCAACGATGACCGCGAAAGTCCGTTATGCGCGAAAGCGAACTGACGTTGCGCACGGGAATGCGCTAGTTCCTCGGCGGTTTTCGTCCATTATCGGGGGGAAGTCGCGCCATGGGACCGATCCCTAGGGAACAACCCTCTTAGAGTTAACCCTCTAATTGGACAGTTGCGAGGCGCTGGCGAATCCGTTAAATTGAAATTGTCTCCTCCATGTCTCCTCCTGATATGGATTCCACCCGCCTCTTTGGCGGGTTTTTTTTTGCCCGATGCCGGCCACGAACGTAAAGCAACGGTGTTGCGCGGGGTAGCGAGAGAGTCACGGATTTGTCTACGGTTTTCGTATAATGAATCAGCGGCGCATCGAAGCCGCGCGCAGACCGGGCGATCGGGGCAAATTGTTGCTGCTTTCCTGCGCCGCGATGTTCGCCTTGCCGCCCGGCATCGTTCCAGTACTGGGAGAAGAAGCAATGAAGATCGGGTCCGTTGTGCGCTCCAATCACATCGCCGTGCCGGCAGGCGCGGTCGGTATCGTCAAACGGATCATCGGCGACATGGCGATGATTACCTGGTACGCCGGAACGCCGGGGGCGTCGGCGGTATTGAACACCGAGCCGTTTTTCCTATCGGACTTGATCGATACCGGTGACGTGCTGGTGGCGGCACCGGTCAGTGGCGCCATTCATTGACCGCCCTTCCGACCGCCCCCCTCTCCGGCGGCACGCCATTCGCGACGCTGCAGCCGGATCGCGTCCTCGACGCGGTCGAGTCCCTCGGCCTGCGGGTGGATGGTCGTCTATACACGCTCAATAGTTTCGAAAACCGGGTCTACCAGGTCGGTATCGACGATGCCGATCCGCTCATCGCCAAATTCTATCGTCCCCATCGCTGGTCGGATGCGGCCATCCTCGAAGAACACGCATTCGTTGCGGAAGTCGCGGCGCAGGAGGTGCCGGTGGTCGCGCCGTCGGTCATCGACGGCCGCACCCTGCACCATTTCGAGGACTTTCGCCTGACGTTGTTTCCGCGCCGCGGCGGACGGCCACCGGAGCTCGAAGATCGGCACACGCTCGAATGGCTGGGCCGTTTCATCGGTCGTATCCATGCTGTGGGCGCAACGGGCCAGTTTGCCGAACGCGGGGCGATCGATCTGGCCACCTACGGCCGCGAGCCGCGAGACTTTCTTCTGCAGCATGGATTCATTCCGCCGACGCTGCTCGCCGCCTGGCAGGGCATCGTCGACATGGCACTGGATGGGATCGCGCGGGCATTCGATCGGGCGGGTGATGTGCGTCAGATTCGATTGCACGGCGATTGCCATGCCGGCAACGTGCTCTGGACCGACGCGGGCCCTCATTTCGTCGATTTCGATGACAGCCGCATGGGACCGGCGGTGCAGGACCTCTGGATGCTGTTACCCGGCGAGCGTGAGGGGCAGCGGAGCGCACTTGCCGATGTGCTGGCCGGCTATGAGGATTTCTGCGAGTTCGAGCCGCGCGAACTGTATCTGATTGAAGCGCTGCGCACGCTGCGCCTGATTCATTACAGCGCCTGGATCGCGCGCCGGTGGAACGACCCGGCGTTTCCTGCCGCTTTTCCTTGGTTCAATACCAACCGCTATTGGGAAGAGCGCATTCTCGAAATGCGTGAACAGGTCGCATTGATGGACGAAGCCCCGCTCTGGCCCATCTGATCGCGCCGATCCGCGTTGGCAGCCGCACCCGCCGCCGCATCGCTTATATCGCGACTTCCGGCTTCGACGTCGATCGGGTTCCTGGACGCGGCGGATTGCTGATTCCGTGATACGTGAAGACAAGTGAGAACTTCACGTCACTACTCAGATTTTTGCCTGCCGAGTGCAGCGTATTGCAGTGAAAGAAAATCACATCGCCGGGTGCCAGCGTCGGTGAGATAGCCTGCCGGATCAGCGCTTCGTTTTCGGCCACGTCCGATCGAAAAAACTTCGCTTCATCGAAGGTGGACGCGTGGAAAGCCAGCTTGTGCGAGCCGGGAATCAGCCACAACGCACCATTGCTGGCATATTCATCGCCAATGGCTAACCAGGCGGACACCAGGTCGTCGCGTTCGAACGACCAATAGCGCGCGTCGCGATGCCATCCGGTCAGGCTGCCGAATTGCGGATGCTTCGTCATCAGGCAATTGTGGTGAGCGCGCGACATCAGCGCTTTCTCACCAAAATAACTCGTCATCCAACCAGCGACATCGGGCGAGGTCGCAAAGCGTGCAAATGCCGGCTCACGGCCGTATGCGTCCAGAAGCCGACGCACGGTATGGCCGCCCGGCGCGGATGTGGAGGCGGGCGCCCCCGGATATTGCAGCTCCGCCTCCAGTTCGAGCGGCGTCTGCGCGTCGCGCAATTGTCGTTGTGCCTGCTCGCGTAACACGGCGCACTCGGCGTCAGGCACGAGCCCTTTGACAATCACGAAGCCGTCGCGACGTAGCGCGTCGATCTGCTGCTGTTTGGTTTCTGCGGCCATGCGCCTTCCTGTCTGACTGGAGCCATCGATTGCGACGGCGTTTTTCCAAATTGTAAATCCGGGCGTCGCACCGCGCAGCGATTTAGCGCCGATTTTGCTGCAACTTCGCCGCCCATCATGCAGCGCGTAAGCAAAGCGGACCCGACAATCGCGAGGGGTGATACATCGAGTCTATTCCATTGATTGTCAAAAACTATTGATTTCGACCATGTCATCGCTTTTTTTTCGGTATTTATGGCTTGTTCGGTGTAGAAATGCCGCAAAAGTCTGTCCTGACATGGCGTCACGTGCGGCGGCACGAGAGGCCGACGCCGCCCTTTCGCCCTGCCGTGCAAGTTTTATCATTGAAGGCTAATCCATTGTTCTTAAGCGGGTTTTAGATGTCCGTCATGCGCGAGCGGCCCCGTTTGCCGGTTGTTTCGGCGTCCGGGGCGGGGGGGTGGAATGCTGATTGCTCTGACAGCCCCAACACGCGATGACGTGATGGCGCGGGCTTCGTGCTGCTTCTCAGCCCGAACATGTTCCGCCGTGACGTCGCCGCAGCACGACGCTCGTTCCCCGATCAAAACAGGAGCTCAAGATGGCAAGTCAGTCCCCCGACAAGAAAACCGCTACGCCAAAAGATATCCAGCTGGAAAAATTCACTGAAACGCCCGAGAACGAAGCGCTGCGTACGAACCAGGGCTTGAAGATATCGGACAATCAGAACACGCTGAAGGCCGGCCCGCGTGGGCCGTCGCTGCTTGAAGATTTCATCATGCGTGAAAAGATCACGCATTTCGACCACGAACGTATTCCGGAACGGATCGTTCACGCGCGTGGGGTGGCCGCGCATGGGTATTTCCAGGCGTACAAAGCCCATACCGATCTGACCAAGGCGGGTTTCCTGCAGGACCCGGCAGCCAAGACGCCGGTCTATGTCCGTTTTTCGACGGTACAGGGCTCGCGCGGGTCTGCCGACACGGTGCGCGACGTACGCGGCTTCGCGGTGAAGTTCTATACCGAAGAAGGCAACTTCGATATGGTCGGCAACAATATGCCGGTTTTCTTCATCCAGGATGCGATCAAGTTTCCGGATTTCGTGCATGCCGTGAAGCCGGAACCGCATAACGAAATTCCGCAGGGCGCAACCGCGCACGACACGTTTTGGGACTTCGTATCGTTGGTGCCCGAGTCTACGCATATGGTGATGTGGGCGATGTCGGATCGCGGCATTCCCAAGAGCCTGCGCACGATGGAAGGCTTTGGCATTCATACGTTCCGGCTTGTCAATGCGGCCGGCAAGAGCCGCTTCGTGAAGTTCCACTGGCGTCCGGTAATCGGCTCGTATTCGCTGGTGTGGGACGAGGCGCAAAAGCTGTCCGGCAAGGATCCGGACTTTCATCGTCGCGATCTGTGGACCGCGATCGAGCAAGGCGATTTCCCTGAGTGGGAACTGGGTGTGCAGATCGTCGAGGAAGAGGATGAGCACAAATTTGCGTTCGACCTGCTCGACCCGACGAAGCTGATTCCGGAAGAAGTGGTGCCGATCCAGATGCTCGGCAAGATGACGTTGAACCGGAACCCGGACAATTACTTCGCCGAGACCGAGCAAGTCGCCTTCCACCCAGGACATATCGTCCCGGGCATCGACTTCACCAACGATCCGCTGCTGCAAGGCCGGTTGTTCTCGTACACCGATACGCAGATCAGTCGTCTCGGCGGACCGAACTTCCATGAGATTCCGATCAATCGACCAATTTCGCCGAATGTGAACAATCAACGTGATGCGATGCATCGCACGACGATTCACCGGGGCCAAACGTCGTATGAACCGAATTCGATTTCGGGCGGATGGCCGAAAGAAACTGCGCCTGCCGCTGTGGATGGCGGTTTCGAGTCGTATCCGGAACGTGTCGATGCGGTGAAGATCCGTCAGCGGAGCGAATCGTTCGGCGATCACTATTCGCAGGCGACGTTG
The DNA here is from genome assembly GCA_963922375.1 of uncultured Robbsia sp. Lineage (GTDB taxonomy): Bacteria > Pseudomonadota > Gammaproteobacteria > Burkholderiales > Burkholderiaceae > Robbsia. Next base: position 196 of record CAWUJR010000274.1, on the reverse strand, counting down.
TTCTGGAAGAGCGCCAGCGCGCCGGAGCAGGATCACATCGTGGCCGCGTTCCAATTCGAACTGGCGAAGGTCGAGCGTGAGCCGATTCGTCAGCGGATGGTCGACAATCTGTCGAACGTTGACCCGACGCTCGCGGCCCGCGTGGGTGAAGGCCTTGGCCTGACCCCCGCTGCACCGACGACGCCGGGTGCGGCAG
>CAWUJR010000273.1:0-5542 GCA_963922375.1 uncultured Robbsia sp. | reverse complement strand
GCTGGACCGGCTGTTCGGTGCAGGCGCCGACGCGGTATCGGCACTGCTCACCCACGCCACAGAGGCGTTCGATCATCCGATCGCGATATCGCCGGATCACACGCCTTCCCCGACGACACCGGCCTGGCGAATCGGTTTGCGCCAATTGCGCGGCAATCTGCACTCACGCTCCAGCATCAGCCGTCATGCGATTCGCGTCGGCGTGGCGGCAACAACGTCCGTTGCCCTCTGCAATTTGCTGAATATCAACCACGGCTACTGGATGTCGTTGACCGTGGTGTTCATTCTGCAGCCGTATCTGGCGTCCACCTGGCAACGCACGACCGAACGGATCCTCGGCAGCGTGGCCGGAGCGGTGGGGGCGTCATTGGTGGGGGCATTGCTGCCGTCGCCGCTCGCCGTCGCACTGGCCGTGTTGCCAATCGCGCTGGGGACGTTTGTCGGTCGCACGATTCATTATGCGATCTTCACATTCTTCCTGACGCTGCAATTCGTTCTGGTCGCGGAGATTCAACAACCCGCCGTCCATGAATTTACACTTGCCGGCTTGCGGGCAATGAATAGCGTCTACGGCGGCATATTAGCGTTAGTGATCGGCATGCTGCTATGGCCGGAGCGCTCGAGCCAGCGACTTGCCAGTTTGTTAGCGGAAGCGGTGGACAAGCACGCATCGTATGTGCGAGCGGTGCTGCAGTCCGCACTGACGTTGTCTGCGACGCCCGTCAGAACACCGCCCTCGATGACAGCGCAGACACGGTCGACTCCGAATGAAAAGGCGGATGAAACCGATAGTATGGGGACGGACAGCGCTATGGGCAGCGCTATGGACAACCCAATGGACAGCATTAAGGACAAGGCGAAGCCCGTATCGTTGACAGCGCTACGACGCGATGCCTGTCTGGCGGCCGACAACGCGCAGTTGGTACTGCAAAGCTTGATGCGCAGCCCGCTTCATCGACAACACGGCGCGGACAAGATCGCAGAACTGATCGCGTCGTTGCGCGGATTGACAGCCGCTGCAACGGTGTTGGAATTGCAACCGCTCACCTCGCAGGACAACACCGATATGAGTGGACGGTTCGCATCCGGAGAAACGAATCAGGGTACCGACGCGGAGCCCGTTACTGCCAGCCGCAACGACCAACAGGGTCACTACGCCGACGACGTCTCGGAGCGCGCGCTGGCAGATTACGTCAAACGCATTGGGCTGGCACTTTCCGCAACGGCTGATCGCATCCGCAACGACCATCGACCCGCGGATTTGCCCGGCAACCGACCGGTGAATAAGATGACGACGACCAGCGCAGCGAACGACGCAGCCATGGGCGTGATGGGCGCGGCGGCCGCGACGGAGGCAGACGGTGTGTTAGCCATGCCGATCGATCCTCCTGAGGCGTTGATGCGGCCGGCAGATCCGCGGTCACTGGCGTTGCAACGTATTTCGAAACTGGCGCAAGCGGTCCACCGCTACTGAAAGCGGCCGATGGGATCGCGACTGGCCCGATGAATTTCTGATCCTGCGGGCGTCGGACCGAACGGGCGTCGCATCCGTCGGTCCGACGCCGCATCGCCGCATCAGTGCATCATGCGGCGCGGCTGCGCGGCAGGAAGGTACCGTGCTTCAACGCTCGTTCGATATCCTCGAGACTCTTGCCGCCTGTCTCAGGTACCAAGTAGAACACGAACAACCAGCCCGCTGCATTCAGGCCGGCGTAGACCCACATCGCACCGCCCACGCCGAGCCAATGCGTCATCGTGAGCGCGGTCCCGGTCAGCAACAAGTTAGAACCCCAAAGCATGGCGGCATGTGCGCCCGTTGCCTGGTCGCGGATGCTCATCGGATAAATTTCGGCACCGGTCAACCAACCCACGACCTGAATCCCGCCCGAATTGAAGATCATGAAAACGATCAAGCAAGCGACCACCCAGATACCTTGCGTATCGGCCATCAGATTGAAGTGCAACACCGCGCCCAACACTATCAGCGCCGCCACGGCACCCGGCATCATGACGAGCGTCAACCGCCGCCGACCGATCTTGTCAACGAACGTTTTGCCCAGCCACGTCATAACCAGATACGTCAACGCGACACCCAACGCGGCCCATAGTGCGGCCGATGCACCGAAGCCCGCATTTTTAAGGAACGTCGGTGTGTAGTAAATCATCATTTCGATGCCGCTCAACTGCGTGAACGCGGCAATACCTAATCCGGCCACCAGCGCCGGACGCACCCATGGCTCGCCCATTGCACGCCAGCCACGCACGCTACGCCCCTCTTCCTTCTCGACAACTTCCCTGATGTCATCGACCTCGCGCCGCACTTCTTCGTGCGTTTCACGTACTTTGAAGAGCTCCGTGCGGGCTTCCTTGATACGATCCTGCGTCACCAGCCAGCGTGGGCTGAACGGCAACTTCGTCATACCGAAGAGCAGCACCAGCGACGGCACAACGGCGACACCGATCATCCAGCGCCAGTCGAACAGATTCTGACCAGCCACGCCCACAATGGCCGCGAGCAGAATGCCGATGCCGATCGACACATTGAAATACGTCACCAGGCGGCCACGTTTCTCGGGCTCGGCAAGCTCGGCAATATAGGTCGGGACAATTTGCGTCGAGCCGCCCACTGCGAAACCGAGCACCAGCCGGGCTATTCCCAAACTGGTCACATTCGGCGACAGCGCGGCCGCCAGCACACCGACGATGTAGACGGCGGATACCACCATGATCGTCCGCCGTCTGCCGATACTGGCCGACAAGCGCGTCGAACTGAGCGCCCCCACCACCGCACCGAGCAAGATCGCTGCGGTTACCATTTCCTGCGCGCGGTAGCTCAAATGGAAGTCGCGCGCAATCTGGGGCAGAGCGCCCGAAATAATGCCGGTATCATAGCCATAAAGGCCACCGGCGATCGCGGATACCGACGCCACCATGGCCATGTAAACCGTTGGCGATAGCGTAGAATCTTCCGAAGAAGAAGGGACTTCTGTGGTCATAAGGTCCTCTCGTTTTCTTACTCATCCTTTTTAAAAATATCACGGCATCGACGATTCTGCCGGGAGCCGCAAGGAACCTATGGACAGCTTTCCATCGATATTTTTCGATGCGCTGATTTTTATCGCGCTGCCTTGGGCGATATGGCGTGTGATACGCGGTATCGTGCCGCTCGCAGTGTTGCCGATCCTGCTCGGCATGATTTTTTCAGCGCTGCATCTGCCTTTGGCGAAACTGGGCGTGCCGTCGCCACTGGGTAATCAGCTCGGTTTCATCGGCGTCATCCTGCTCGCCTTCACGGCGGGGCTCGAAATGCGCCAGTCGCCGGAAAGAGAACAGACGGGCGGCACGCCGATTCGCTATGCGACGATACGGCCTTTACGCATCGCGATGAGTGCCGCGCTCGCCTTGGCGGTGCCGTTCGCGGTCGGTACGCTTGCAAGCCGCTACTACTTTCTCGATTTGCCACGTTGGGCGCCGGCGCTAGGTAAAAGCTGGTTGACCTCGGCAGCAATCGGCCTGTGCATCGCAGTGAGTGCGTTGCCGGTGCTGGTCGCATTGGTCCGAGAATTGAAGCCTGAGCAAAAGCCGCTGGGTCTGGTCGCATTGAACGTGGCCTTGATCGACGACGCGGCATTGTGGATCGGTCTGGCAGCCCTACAAATTGCGGCGAATGTGGGCACCGGCATGCATTGGCACTATGCGCAAATGGCTGCGCTGGCAGCGGTAGCGCTGTTGTCGATTGCCGGCTGGGCGACGAATCGGTACACGAAGCCGGTCCACCCGGCCCTCGCGTGGGGCATCGCAGCCCTGTTTCTGGCGGTAGGTGCCTGGGCCAGTGCGAAACTCGGCATCCACGAATTGATAGGGGCATACGTCGCGGGCGCTTTACTACCGCCGCACTGGATGCGCCGCATTCATATCGAAAGAGTGGGACGCTTCGGCTTGATGGTGCTCGCCCCGCTGTTTTTCGGCCATAGCGGTTTGAGCGTGAACGGCTCGGTGTTGGGCTGGGACTCGACATTGGGCGCAGCCGTGTTGCTCGTCCTGTCGACGGTCAGCAAGATGGGCGCGATCGCCGTGCTGCCACCTGCGTCAGAGTATGGGCGCAGAGAAACGCTAGCCATCGGCGCGCTGTTGCAATGTAAGGGCCTGATGGAGATCGTTGCTGCAACGCTGCTGCATGCGCAGGGTCTGCTGTCCGAATACGCATACGCCGCATTGGTGACGCTGGCAGTGGCGTCGACGCTTCTGACCGGCCCGGTGTTTCAGTTCATTTTGCGGGGGCGGCGGCCAAAACGCAGTGGCCCTCACCTGGCCGCGACGCGAGGACCGCAGTGACACCGAGGTCTGACAGCCACGCGCCGACCGACCCGACGCAAGAGACGGCGTCGAAGACAGATACGGAGGCGGAAGCGGGTGCAAAAGCCGGTGTAGGAGCGGTTGCGGCGTTCGGCGCGCAGATCGCCGCGCCGTTGAGAGCCAGTTTTTTGCCGTCGCTTGATCGCTGGCCGGACGATGTCCGTGTCTGGCGATTGAATCGGGCCGACGATCTTGCCTGGTTGGCAATGCGCGAGACGTTGACGCCCACGGAACAAGCCCGGGCCGCGCGATTTTTGCGTCCGGCCGATCAGGCCCGCTTCATCGCCACCCGTGCCACCCTGCGCGCCCTCCTGGCCATCGAATGCGATGTGCCGCCATCGACGCTTCGATTCCACATGGGCGCACACGGACGGCCATCGCTTGCCAGCGACCCGACCCTCTCGTTCAATGTGTCGCACTCCGGCACCTATGCACTCATCGTGATCTCCGCGAAACGCACAGTCGGCATCGACGTCGAAAGCGTCGATGCGGGGCTGGACTGGCAATCGTTGGCACGTCGCGTGTGCACGCGAGACGAATGGGACGCGATCGCGCGCCTTCCTGCCGCACGACAGACCCGGCAGTTTTTCCGCTGTTGGACCGCCAAGGAGGCATTGCTCAAAGCGCTAGGCATGGGGATCGGCGACGCATTACAATCGGTTTCGGTCGATCTGACGCGCGAGACCCATGCGGGCGAGCAACAGCCGACGTTGCACAGCGACAAAGCCCGTGCAGCCAGCCTGCTACGATTCCATTGGATCGACGACATCGCGACGGCAGCGCCGGCCGGTGCCCGCGCCGCCGATACAGTCGATTACTGCGCATGCGTGGCCTTCTCGACCGCTTTCACCGATATCTTGTAGCGAGTACAGGTAGTTGAAACACCCCGCATTTTCAGCGGCCCATGCCGACCGCGCAGCATCCCCACCGGCGCATCCACTTTGCGGATCGTATGGCGGATCGGACAATGAAAAGGCATCGAGCGCATCGCACCTGCATTTGATCGAAGCGATGCAGGGCACCCGTGCGCACGGTATCCGCCATGTCGCACGGCATCTGCATCGATTACAGCAGAGCGCGGAAGCATTGGAATTTCGCCTGAATCGCACGCAAGCACAGGCGCAACTCAACGCCGAATGCGCCGCACTGCCATCCGATGCGCCGCATCGGATCCGGCTGACCTTGC
>CAWUJR010000272.1:0-5558 GCA_963922375.1 uncultured Robbsia sp. | reverse complement strand
GCCGGTGTCTTGTCGTCGGCGCCGGCGGTGTCGCGTACTGCGCCGGGACCGGCACGAAGCGCATCGAACGACAATATCGACTTCTCCGGTGCGGATGCGCGGGCATTACGTTGGCGAATCGAACCGCTTCGGCGCGGTGTGCGGGGAATCCAGAACGCGTTTCCCGATCCCGCTTCGCCTTGGTATGCGCATCGTTGTACCGGCTATGTCGAGGGTAGCCGAATTGAAAACATCAATCGCATGGCGGACGGAGGCGAGCCGTACGTTGCGTGTAAGCCGCGGTGAGCGGCAACGCAGCGCCTCTACTGCGGTTGGCTCAGCTTCCCAACAGCGCGCGTAATGGCAGCACGCGGGGATGAGCCTCAAAGCGCGGGGCGCGCAGCGCTGCGGACAAATCTTGGGCGATCAACCCCGCGCACTGACTCTCGCCGCGTTCCAGGCCAAAGCAACGTGCGACCAGTTCTTGCTGGGTGATCAAGGTGGATTGTCCGTTCGCATCTCGTTTCCATTGTGGCATCGCGTCCTTGAGCGATGGCAGCACGGCGAATCCGAGGTTGGCCCAGGCCATGCCGTAACGTCTCAGCGCGATGGGCGACTGATATTCGGTGCCGAAGACCGCGGCCGATGCAGCGGAGAACATCAGGCTGGCGTAGGCGATGGCGCATAGGCCAAGCGCCTCGTTGTCGCCATCGGGGCACCCTGGCGCGAGGACGGCCAACACGTCGCGACGATGATCCGGCGTCGGCCGGAGGTGGGTGATGACATGCGCTTCCTCGGTGAGGGCGCTGTCGGTCGAATAAGGGGGAATCGCCGTGCACAGCGGATCGAACACCCGTTGAAGTGCCTGTTGCGCGTCGCGATCGATCATCGGATGCCGTATCCGGTGGAGCAATCCCTCCGTCACAGGTACGCGAAGCGTATCGGGTAAGGCATAGGTAGCGATCAGGCCGCGCAGCCTCGCGGTCCGCTCGCTTAGACTGGCACGCAGCCGCGGAAAGGGCGCAAACGCCGTCGCGGGGCTTTGGTTGCCTTCGTTCGACCACTGATCTTCGGCGTGATCGGAGGAGGCCGGAGCCGGTCGAGTGAAATACAAATAGCTATGCTCTGGAATGACCGGCTGAGAGCGGATGCCGAGCAAACTGCCCGCCGCGTCCGGCGTGACCATGACCGCATGATCGGCGCGCGGCGTAATGAAAAGCCGATACGCGGGCGCTTCGAACGGCGCATGGTTCATCACGTGGTAAAACGCACTCGATAATGAAGGGGGTAAGCAAAGGGACTGCGCCAGCCGCAGATAAGTTCGGTCCTGATGACTCAGCGTGAGAGCGGCATGCTCATGCGCAACCAAGAGGAACGCGATCAGTGGGCTGTATTCGCGTAATCGGATGGCGTCTGTCATCGTGCCCAGCAACCGGCAAATATGAGGCACGGCGCGCCTGCGCCAATCCTGCGCCCGCTCGGGCCCGAGGGGCAAACCGCGCTCGCTAAAGACCTGCAAATGATCTGTCAAACGGCTGTCGACATAAATGTGCAGCGCTCGTTGGTTTGCATATTCCGGGCGTAGCAGGACGCTCAGTACCGGCGGGTCGACGTCGCCCAATGCGTCATCTGCCAACGTCGAAAGGTGATCCGTCAGAATCTCCCAAAGCTGCGTGCGGACAGCGAAATCCGGGAAGCGTTGGATCTGAACGGTCAAGCAAGCCGCATCGCTATCGGCGAAACGGGGGTCGAGAAATTGGCTACGCAGCGCATGGTCTTCCAGTTGTTCCATCACCGCTGCGTTCAGGCTGGGGATCATGCCGTTGAAGGTGGCGCCTGCGAGTTGGTTCTGCAGCCCCACGGAGACCAGGTCCGGGCTACTGCTGCGCGTAAAATCCGCTCCCGTCAGATCGCAGCCTCGAAAGACCGTATCCTGCATGTGTGCCAGTGAAAACGTCGTGTTTCGCATCTGACATCGCTGGAATGTCACGGTTTCCAAATTCCCTTCGCTGAAGCGGGCAAAAGAAAGATCGACTGATTGGTGTTGTCGATGGCCCAGGAACAGCACGTTAGACAAGTGCGCGCCAACAAATGATGTGTGGGTGAAATTCACCGGGCCGCTGACGGTCATCCTGTCGATCGCAGCGCTATCGAAAAGGGCCTTCGTGAAGTCGCATGGGCCGACGCAATCCAGCGCCGTTAACGCACCATCCGAAAAGTTCACGGCGCTCACGCTTGTACGACGTAGACAGATGCCATTCCATACCGTCTCGCGGGCGTCCAACCCGTCGAGCGTGCAGTCGTCAAACCGGCTTTGTCGGATGACGGTATCCGTGAGCGGACCGCCAGATAACCAACACCCCTGCCAGAGCGTACTGGCGATGCGTGCCCGACTGCAGGCCACGTCGCGCCATGTCGAACGCTCCATCTGCACGCGTAGGAGCACCGCCTGATCCCAATTGCAGCGTTCGAATCGGCAATCGCGCATTTCCGACAGCCATTCGGCGTCCGATTCGAAGATAGCGTCGAACGTATTGGGGGGCGGTGTCACGATCGGCAGCACCCGCGTACCACGCAAATCGCAGTCTTGCCACGTTGTATTCGATAGTTCGACGCCACGCCATCGTGCATTTCGCATATTGCACCGTGACCAGTCCGAGTTGACGATTCGACACCGCGTCATCCGCATATCCTTGATGTCGACCTCCTCGAGGACGCAGTTTTCGAATTCGCACCGTTCGAAGTGTGCTGCGCTCATCTGCGTTTTAAGAAAATGCAGATCGATAAAGCGGCAGTCTATAAATCGCGCGTCGCGCAAATCGGTACCTTCCAGTATGAGCGCACGAAGCGACCTGTCGCGCAACCGAATGCGGCGCAAGTAAACATCTTTCAACGCATCGGACGGAATATCCGAAAAGGAAAGTGTGGGGGCGGAAAAACAGGCGTCTTCCCCATCGCCGATCTGTAGCTGATCGCCGGACGTGCCCGCCACACATCTCAGCGCGGCATAGGATGACGATGCCACCTCAGACGCGAGCGCGGGCATCAACGCCGTCGCAACGGGCGATGGCGAGAGTCGCTGCGCCACGAAAGCTGTGAACCCGGTGACATCGAACGCGCCATCGGGAGAGAAGGCCGCGGTGCCGCACATGGAAAAATACAGGAGTGCCAACAAATGAATTTGTGGTGACGTCAGTGGTGCTGAGGCCGCTGCTTCTTGGTCGCGCACGCCCAAATGATCGAGCAATGCGTGCATCTGCGCGTTGAATGCGGGCAATATGCGTGCGACGTCATGTTCGAGGCCACACACCAATTTGACATACTCATCGAGTGCATCGATGCGAACGCCACCGCCGTGCGGGGTCACCTGTTGCAGGGCGGCGACAGCATCGGCGAATCGCACCGGCGCGGCGGATCCGTTCGCCAGCGTATGACGAGAAATGAGAGGCGTCGAGACGAATGTCCTTCGCATGAGCAGGCCCGAATCAGAGGTGGCTCAAGCATCGCGCGAATGACGTTGGCGGTTATCCAGATTTCGTTGCGATCGTGTCGGATCGAGAACCGCTGGCGCGAGAGGCGAGACGGCTGGCTACCGCTAGCCACCCGATCCCAGCCGCGTAGAATAAAAAAAAGCGGGCTTGGCGCCCGCCTAAAACCACACGCTACGGGGTTAGCGCGAGGAGACCACTCGTGAAATCAACGATTCCAGCGCAGACAGCCTCAGATCCGAGTAGGCGTGAGCGAAAGCCGCCTGCGTTGCAACCGTTGAAGCCATTGTCGGCCAATCGAGGCGGTTGCGACGTAACAAAGTGTATCCGGGTGTAACCTGTCGGACTTTTTAAATCAGGTACTTAGCGCACTTTCTGAAAGTCGTTTGACAGAATGGCCGCCCTTTGTGCACCGCCGGCCCCGGTGCACAAAGGGAGGGTGTGATCGTGCGACCATTGATCTTCCATCGTCTCGTGCGCTGATGCCGTTACGTCCGGTAAAATGCGCGCTTCCACTTTTTATTCGACGGGGTCATTCCGTGATTGAAGCCACCGCACCGGCTGCGTCCGCCGCCCCGCTGCTGAACGACACGTTTTTACGCGCGTTGCTGCGTCAGCCGACCGATTACACGCCGATCTGGCTGATGCGCCAAGCCGGCCGCTACTTGCCGGAATACAATGCGACGCGTGCACGCGCCGGCAGCTTCCTTGGCCTGGCGAAAAATCCCGACTACGCGACCGAAGTGACGTTGCAGCCGCTCGAGCGCTATCCGTTGGATGCCGCCATCCTGTTTTCGGACATTCTGACGATTCCTGACGCGATGGGACTCGGTCTCGAGTTTACGCAGGGCGAGGGCCCGAGCTTTGCGAAGCCGGTCCGCACCGAAGCCGATGTCGCGGCACTCGCGGTCCCGGATATCGATGAGACGCTGTCTTATGTGACCGGCGCGGTGTCGTCGATCCGGCGGGCATTGATCGATGGCCAGGGCCGCCAGCGCGTGCCGCTGATCGGCTTCTCCGGTAGTCCATGGACGCTGGCCTGCTATATGGTCGAAGGGCGGGGCTCGTCTGATTTCCGCACGGTCAAGACGATGATGTATGCGCGTCCGGACTTGATGCATCGCATCCTCGACGTGAATGCGCGAGCGGTGATCGCCTACCTGAATGCGCAGATTCTGGCCGGCGCGCAAGCGGCGATGATCTTCGATACCTGGGGCGGAGCGCTGGCGGACGGTGCGTACCAGCAGTTCTCGCTTGCCTACATTAAGCAGATCGTCGCGGGGTTGATCCGCGAGCACGAAGGACGCAAGGTGCCGGTGATCGCCTTCACGAAGGGCGGCGGGCTGTGGCTCGAGCAGATTGCCGACAGCGGCGTGGACGCCGTCGGTCTGGACTGGACGGTGGACCCCCGTGCTGCGCGGGAGCGCGTGGGCAGCAAGGTGGCGTTGCAGGGCAGCCTGGATCCGAACATTCTGTTTGCGCCGCCGGAGACGATTCGCGCGCAGGCGCGTCATCTGTTGGATGCGTACGGCCCTCAACCGGGCCATGTGTTCAATCTCGGACACGGCATTTCGCAATTTACGCCACCGGATCACGTGATTGCGTTGGTGGATGAGGTGCATGCCTATAGTCGGCAACAGCGCGCCGGCGACGCCAACGCATAGGCCGGCACCCTCAAATGGGCGGGCCGGGCCGCATTCCGGACCCGCCGACGCCGGAAATGCGGCAATTCCCGTCTGTCAAGACTTGACTTATGCACAAAAGCTCCCTCAACGGTCGAGGGTCCGGAAACACGGTGGAGGCGACGTGCGGTAAGGGTTAATTTGCATATAAGTGATTGATTATTAAGCTTTATCGACTTATTTCAGCATCTTGCTTGTCAATCGGGGAACACCCTTGCCAGTAGGTGTTGACTGAGGTATGAATGCCTTCTCCACAGAGTTATCCACAGGTGCTGTTGAAAAGCGAGAAAACGGGTGGGGAATCCAAAACTTAGCGGCGAATCTGATGTACTACTTTAACTTCGCAGATTGGCTGCTTGTTTGCGCTGTCGGGCGGCCGAGGGGCCGCTATTGAGCGCGGCTGCGCGCG
>CAWUJR010000271.1:0-5561 GCA_963922375.1 uncultured Robbsia sp. | reverse complement strand
GTCGATCGGCTTCAGTGCGTTTTGGTCGACACTGGCGGTGATGCTGCACGATGCGCCGTTTCATTTCGGTAGCGCCGCAGCCGGCGCGTTCGGTCTGGCAGGCGCAGCGGGTGCACTGGCGGCCCCGCTGGCAGGACGCCTGGCCGACCGAAAGGGTCCGGAATTGGTCACACAGCTTGCTTCGGCGCTTGCCGCGTTGTCATTCGGCGTGATGGCGTTCCTACCGCTACTGCCGCCACATGCGCGACTGGTGCTGCTGGCAGTCAGCGCGATCGGCTTCGATCTGGGCGTGCAGGCGACATTAGTGGCCCACCAAACCATCATCTACGGCGTCGATCACGGCGCGCGCAGTCGATTGAATGCGGTGCTTTTCGTCGGCATGTTCGTATGCATGGCGTTGGGTGCGGCAGCAGGCAGCCTGCTGCTTGCGCATTTCGGCTGGATCGGCGTGACCACATTGGCCACCGCCGCCGCACTCGGTGCATTTGTCGTGCGCTCCTGGCCAAAACGACCGGCGGCGGCTTGAGCGATCTCATGGGGTTGCGGCTTTCAAGCGCCCGGAAATTCGGCGCCTGGCGTTCAGCACATCGGGCCCCCGAGCGTCCGTGCGCCGGGCGGCCATCCTCATCAGACGTACGCGCTACTCATGTGCAGGTCACCATTGACACCGCTCGGAAAGAAACCGCCTTGGGTTACCGCAGTTTTATTGAGATAGACGATGTTCAGCACATCATCGTAGGTTCGGCCATACGCTAAGCCGTTCGAATCCGTCGGCACGATGTTGGAGATCGTCGAATCGGTCCCGGCAATACCCTGATCGTCGTCGATAGAATTATCCAGCGAATCGCGTGCATCGGATATTGCACCTGCCGCTGTCTGAAAACCCTTCGAATACAGCACGGTTCGAATCAAGCCGGCATGATAGGCCTCGACTGCCAGGATGCCTGCCGCCGCATCCAGATACGTTTTGCTCGTGATCAACGGTGCCGCCCCCTTGTAGGCAGTGACGCCCACATCTTCAAAAATGAAAGCGCCCAACAGAAAGTGTTCGTCGCTATCGTAGGGGCTGAAGGCCGTGCCAGCAGACACGAGCCCTGCGGCTTGAGCCGCCAGCGAAAACGCGCCGTTCGCGTTGGTGCCACCCAGATCCAATGCCGGCATGGCCACCGCCGCGCTACCCAGCGCAGCCCGGAGGAAAGTGACATGCTCCAGTTCGTCTTTGGCGATTTCTTTCGCATAGGCGGCGACCAAAGGGTCCGAGAATGCGACTTGAGAGCCGGCGACGACCGTGCCGGGCGTGCCCACGCCGGCGGTCATGCTGCTGGGAAGTCCGGTGCCATAGACCGCATACTGATAAAACGAGGCCTCCAGATATTCAAGGTTCAACGCAAAGTTGAGGATTTCCGCGTCGGTCGGTCCCGAAGCCGCGATGGCGGGATGACCCGACCCACCGCATGCCCCTAGAATCGATCCCCCCAACAAACCGACGCCGACGCTACCGGCGCTCCGGAAGAAGTGTCGACGTTTTTTCAGTTTGTCGGCACGTTGAGAAAGAAAATCGAGTGTTGTCGCGGAATCTTTCAGCATGGAGATCTCCTTGGCATCGATAGAGGGTCGCTACGTGCGGCGTCGCACACCGCGTCGGCAAAAAACGCGGTATTGCTTTCGTATCTACGGTGGCGAATGCGGTCCGGATGCAAACGGCGCGTAAAAGACAGTAAACGGCGGGTAAACGATAGTGACCTTCAACGCAAATAACCTACGCGACGATTGGGCAAACGATGAATCGCCGCAGGCGGGTGCCGGCGATGCGCAGGCGCCCCATTCGCTGAATGACGTGCTGAAACGTGTCGCGGGCGGCGACCGCACGGCATTTTCGGCGTTATACCGCGCCACCTCGCCGAAGTTGTATGGCATCTGCCTGCGCATGCTTCGAGACCGAAGCACGGCGGAAGAGGTACTGCAGGAGCTGTATTCCACGGTCTGGCAGCGCGCCAATTCGTTCGACCCATCACGAGCGAGTGCATTGACCTGGCTTACCACCATTGCGCGCAATCGCGCGATCGATCGCCTACGAGAGCGCCGCGACAGGGCCTCCGATACGCAAATCGACGATGACGCGTATGGTTGGCTCGCCGACGAGCAGGCCTCTCCTATCGACATGGCGGAACAGAGCCAGGTGCGTACGCGTTTGCAAGCGTGCATCGATGAACTCGCGCCGCAGCATGGGCACGCCGTCAGGGAGGCGTTCTACACCGGTGCCAGTTACGCGGAGTTGGCGCAGCGGGCCGACGTGCCGCTCGGCACAATGAAAAGCTGGATTCGGCGAAGCCTATTGCTATTGAAGGGCTGTTTACAACGATGACGACGCCGCCTCCTTCCGACGACAATGACGTGCTGTTGGGCGAATATGCGCTGGGCGTGCTGGCCAGCGACGCACGCGCCCGTGTGTTGCAACAAGCCCGGGACAATCCGCTGATCGCTGCGGAATTGGCTCGCTGGGAGCAGCGGCTCGCACCGCTCACCGAAGACATCGAACCGGTCACGCCGGCGGCTGAGGTGTGGCAACGCATCCGACATGAGCTGGGATTCGATACCTCCCCCGCGTCGTCTCGCTCTTCCGGCGCTTCCATGTCGAACGGATTTTGGGACAATGCGCGTTTCTGGCGCTGGTTCGGTCTGGGCACCGGCACCGGGCTGGTGGCGTTGTCGGCGATGGTCGTCACGACACTGGTGCAGTACCGATCCGCCGATCAACGTGGGTTGGCCGGATGGATCGAACATACGTATCGACCTGCATCGCCCGCGCCGGGCTATCAAGTGGCCAGCCTCGCGCAAACATCCGGTGCGACTGTATGGACCGCTACATTCGATACCGCGCAGTCCCGGTTGATCGTGGTGCCGGCCGGCGAAAGCCACATTGCCGCGGACCGGGCAGCCGAACTCTGGCTGCTGCCGCTGCAAGGCAAGCCGGTCGCGTTAGGCCTGTTGACCGATCGCGGCCCGGTCGTTCTGACACTGCCCGACGCGGTTATGCAAGCACTCGCAGCCAAATCGAGTCTCGCGGTATCGGTCGAGCCGGCGGGTGGCTCTCCAACGGGTCAACCTACAGGACCGATCCTGGCGCAGGGGGCGGTTCGACGCAGTTAGGCCCATGCACGGCGAGGACTGTGGCGTGCACTGTAGGTGTAGTAAGTCACATCGCGGATCAACGCCGTTACCGATATCCCTCAAGTTTCTCTCCATCGTGCCGTTGATAAGTCTTTTCCCTGCCTGAACGGCGGCAATCCCCTTTGGTCACGCCACGCGGCATCGGACGCTGCTCGGCCGGAAGACCCCTTTGGTCGACACGTCACCGTGCATTCAGCCAACACATGGGTCCAGAAAAGGGACACCACGCGGTTGTCGAGCGGGTCTTTATCGGAACAAATCGGCGATATGTTATCTGCTGTGATCGAGTCCGCCAGTATCGTGGTGATCAGCCTGTTTTTCGGCTTCGCACTGTTGATCGCGTGGTGGGAATTCAGCCTTCAACGTCACGTCGCGTTATGGGCGGTGTCGTTCATCGCGGCCGCGATCGGGCATGGACTAAGGATCGGCGGCGGGCTGTTGCCGCATCTGCAAGGGCTGTTTGCGATGCTGGCCTGCCATGCGTCCGTCGCCAGCTTTGCCTGCCTTGCGTGGGGCTTTCAAGACCGCGCGAAGCGCGGCGCACGATTGGTCCTCGGATGCTGGGCGGTTTCCATTGTCGTTTTGGCCGCCGCCTGGCTCAGTCATGGCATCGATTGGCGTACCGATTCGCGCATCATGACCGCGGTGTCGGATGCGGTGATGGTCGGGATCATCGTGCTGACAATGCGTCCGACCGGCGGCACAGGTCGGTTGGCGCGCTGGATCCTGGCGGCGTATGGCACCTATGTCGGATGCGTCGGTGCCGCCGCATGGCTCGCCAGACCCGGAGGCGAGATTGCCGATCGTACCTTCATCGTGGTGCTATCGATCGGCACGCCCACCGGGATGATCGGCAGCGGCATTCTCACGCTGCTGATCGTCGCCGCCGATTTGGCGCGCGGGCTGCGCAATCAAGCGCGCACCGATGCGCTCACCGGCCTGTTGAACCGACGCGGTCTCGACGACGAAGCAAAATTGGCACTCCGCGGCGCCGAGGCCACGCGTTCGAGCGCGGTGGTGGTCGCGGCGGATCTCGATCATTTCAAATCAATCAACGACCGCTTCGGCCACGCCGCAGGCGATCAGGTCCTCAAACGCTTCGCCAAGTTGCTCCGTTCGATGGTCCGCGCCGAGGACGTCGTGGGACGCACCGGCGGTGAGGAGTTCGTCATCGTGCTGCTCAACACCGCCCCCGACGACGCGTTGCGCCGCATCGAATCGATTCGCGCGTCGGTGCCAGACGCATTGGATACGGTCCCCGGCGTGGAACGCGTCACTGCCAGCTTCGGCATAGCGACCGTACAGCCCGGCCAAGCTTTCGACGGTGCCCTCGCCCGTGCAGATGCCGCTTTATACGAATCAAAGCGAAACGGTCGCGATCGGGTGACCGTCGCCGAGTAATCGGATAGCCGTCTGCCCGGCGATACGGACCGATGGCGTGCCGATGTCTCGATGCTCGCCATGGTACCTTCGTCGAACGATCGCACCGGGTTAGGCAATTGCTGAATTTTCAGGCAATATGGCGGCGTATTGTCGCAGCACAGAATGCGTTCGCTACAAAGCGTGAGGCCTGCATTGTTTAGTCGTATCAACGGTTTGCCGCCGCACAAGCTGGGTAGGAACAGCCGAATCGAGTAGGCACTCGCATGGCGGTGACGTCGAAAAAGCGACAGTCCGATCCGACCACAGGCGTACACTTTCTCTGTCCGGCATTCTTACCTCACCTTCCCCCGCGTCCATTCCGCTCGCCGCACCGTCTCCGCTCCCTATTGGCAGCACGACGGGCTGCGGTTCGTCGGCATGCGCGGGGAGACGCGCAAACGCCTGATGCCCTCCCCTCGCCTTTGCGATAATCCGGCCCATCCAAGGCTGCGATACGTGAAGGGCGTGATGGGCATCCTCGGCGCTGGCCGGTGGCGGAGTGGCGGACTTTTTCCACCTATCACGAGTGCCCGATATTTCATGGCAATGGACACACCTGCCCAAGCGCCCACCACCAGTTGGCGTGGCGTGATCGCGCTGGCTTTGGCCGCTTTCATCTTCAACACCACTGAATTCGCCCCTGTCGCGCTCCTCAGCGACATCGGCCACAGCTTCACCATGCCGCCGTCTCAGGTCGGGTTGATGATCACCATCTATGCATGGGTGGTGGCGTTGATGTCGCTGCCGATGATGTTGATCACCCGCGCGATCGAGCGCCGCAAACTACTGGTATTCGTTTTCATCGTCTTCGTGGCGAGCCACATCCTGTCCGGCGTTGCCTGGAGCTTTCACGTTCTGGAGGCGAGCCGTATCGGCATTGCGTTCGCCCATGCGGTGTTCTGGTCGATCACCGCATCGCTCGCGGTGCGGGTCGCGCCGCCGGGCAAGCATACGCAGGCGCTGAGTCT
>CAWUJR010000270.1:0-5641 GCA_963922375.1 uncultured Robbsia sp. | reverse complement strand
GGATGCAGGCGCACGGCGCAGCGATCCGGGCGCTGCAATGGGTCGTCGTGCTCGGCTATGCGATCCTGATCATCGGTCCGGTGTTGATGCCGCTGCCGCCGGACTCGGCGCGGATGTGGAACAACCTGACGGTATTCGCCGAATTCGCGTTCTGGGGAATCTGGTGGCCGTTCGTATTGTTGTCGATGGTGATGCTCGGCCGCGTTTGGTGCGGGGTACTGTGTCCGGAGGGCGCACTGAGCGAATTCGCGAGCAAACACGGACGCGGCCGTGCGATTCCCCACTGGATGCGCTGGGGCGGCTGGCCGTTCGTCGCGTTTTGCGGAACGACGATCTACGGCCAAATGGTCAGCGTCTATCAATACCCGAAAGCCGTGATGGTGGTGCTCGGCGGTTCGACCGTCGCCGCGATCATCATCGGCTTGCTGTACGGTCGGGAAAAACGCGTCTGGTGCAAATATCTGTGTCCGGTCAACGGCGTGTTCAGCCTGCTGGCCCGACTCGCGCCGCTACGCTATAAGGTCGACGAGGACGCATGGCGACGCTCGTACAAGCAGGGCGAGCATGGTCATCGGGTCGTGCCGATCAATTGCGCGCCGCTGGTACCGTTGCGACATATCCAGGCGGCCGATTGCCATATGTGCGGGCGCTGTGCGGGACACCGAGACGCGATCCAGTTGAGCATGCGCTCGCCGTCGCAGGAAGTGGTCGACGAAGGCATCAAGCGCGCGAGCGCCTGGGATACGGTGTTGCTGCTCTACGGGATGATGGGGGTGGCGATCGGCGGCTTTCATTGGACAGTGAGTCCATGGTTCGTGCAGATCAAGCTATTCCTGGCAGGTTGGCTGATCGATCGCAACATCATGTGGCCGCTGGCGACCAATGCGCCGTGGTACATCTTTACGCATTACCCGGCACAAAACGACGTCTTCAGCTGGCTCGACGGCAGTCTGGTGATCGGCTATATGGTGGGAACCGGTCTGGTGTATGGCACCGGGCTGCTGCTGCTGCTGGCGCTGGCGAACCGTTGCCTGGGTGCGTGGCAGACGCGACGTTTTCATCACCTGGTGCAAGGCATGATCCCGCAAGCAGGCTGCGGCGTGTTCCTGGGACTCACGGCCACCACGTTGACGATCCTGCGCAACCACCGCTTACCGACCGATTGGGCTCCCGACCTGCGGCTCGCGTTGCTGATCGCGGCGAATCTGTGGAGCCTATGGCTCACGTTTCGGATCGTGCGCGGACATCTGAGCGCGCACGTTGCCGGAAGTGGGCGAAGCGTGGAAAGGGCCAATGATCGCGCCATCGGCGTCCAGGTCAACGGTGCGCCCGCTGCGCCGTCTGCTCATGCGCCCGGTTCTCGAAAAACGGCCGTCTATCGCGCCATCGGTGCGATGGGGTGGTTTGTCGCGGCGCTGGCTTGGGCCGACAGCGCGTGGTGGCTGATGTTCGTTCACTGGTGAGCAGGCACATCGTCGAAGCGGCATCTCGCCAATCCGATCTGTGGTTTTGGTGCGATGCGCTGCCGTCGGCTCGGTTTCAAGCGTTTTGAGATAACAGTTCGCTTACAATGCGGGTATACCAGCTCGTCGCCCGACGGCTGACTGTCTGGACTTTTCGATGAAAGCTGGTTCGGGGCGCTCGGTCGCACTCGATTTTTTCCGTGGCATGGCCATGCTGGTGATTGTCGTCGACCACATCGGCGGCAGCATCCTGTCGCGCTTCACCTTGCATACCTTCGCTTTTCCCGACGCCGCAGAGGCGTTTGTCTTCCTATCCGGTTACGCGCTGACGGGCGCGTGGCAACACTGGTCTGCGCGGGCGCCGGAGTATGCGACCAAGCGACTGCTGCGTCGACTCTGGCCCATTTATCGTGGCTTTCTGATCTGCGCGGCATTGATGCTGGGCGGTGCGGCGTTGTTTCAGGCACTCGGCGTGGAGGCGCCCAATCTGCCCACGGCGGCGCTGAACGAACTAACGGATGCGCCTGCCGATTACGTGCTCAACCTCTTGCTGTTGCGCCACCAGCCTTATCTTGCGTCGGTGTTGCCGATGTATCTGATTTTCATGGCTGCGGCACCGGCAATTCTGCCATTCGCGCTCAAGCGTCCGCTTGCCGCGCTGACGATCAGTGCAGCGGTCTGGTTCGTTGCCCAAAATTTGCCCGATTGGCTCCCGGCGGCGGACGATGACACATGGCAGTTTGACCCGCTGGCTTGGCAGGCGATGTTCGTCATTGGCGTGGTCGCGCGTGGCGATGCGATCCAACGCGCTTTTGTGAATCGGCGGGTGCGGCAAGCGGGCTTGACGGTGGCGGCGGCGGTGACGCTGGGCTGCGCGGTCTGGCGTCTCTGGATCGCACCCGGCTATCTGGATGCTGCACTGAAAGAGCATCTGGCGATCATGCGAATCGTCAATTTTGTTGCGATTGCGTGGATCTGTGGCTGCGTCGGTCGATCCGGGCTGATACGACGCGCGGGCAAACATCTCACCTGGATCACGGCGGTCGGCCGGCAGTCGTTGCCTTGCTTCATCGTCGGTGCGGCGATTTCGCTGACGCTCGACACGGTGTTGTACGACGCGACCGGCGGCTTGCTCAACTATCCGGCGGGCTTGTTGACCGATGGTGCTGCATTGTTGCTGCTGATGGGCTTTGCGCTGAGTTGGGAAAACGCGCAGGCGCGAAGGCAGCTCCAAAGGCAAGCCAGAAGACAGCCGCGAAGTGAAGCGGGCGGCAAAAAGCGCCAAGCAGTGCCGGAGGAGGTCCGGAGCTGAGGCGCGGCGTGGGCTGCATCGGCGTTAAGCGGTATCTGTCGAGGAAAAAAGAGGTCTGGCGGGCTAAGGTCGGCATGTGCACGGAAGGGGTCTAGTTCTTACGTGCTGTCGATATCGCTGGCTAATACCCATAACACCTCAGTCGAGGTGGTCCCCACAATACACGGTGTGGCTACTTCGTCAGGATCAATTTCCCGTGACGGGTGGCCCGAAGTTGGTACGACTCGCCGTTGTGCATGATTTGCACAACCTTGGCGCCTTGCAACAAGCTATCGCTGTCGAGCGCTTGTTGGGGAGAAGCTGCCGCAGGGGCCGTCGAGGACGACGGCGCGACAGATGACAATGCCTGACGGGTATTCGCGGCCTTCGCGCGATCCAGATGCAGAACGACCGGTGGCTCACTGCGTTGCAACGGCCTTGCATAGCTGACCGAGGCACCGGACGTATCACGGCTGCGAAGGTGAAGCGTTTGGCTGCTGCGTTGCTGTAGCGTCATGGTAGGACTCGGTTGGACTCAGAGGGCTGCGTCGATGGGTTAATATTAATGATAATGATTCCCATTTGCAAACGAAATTTACCACTGCGCGGTTTTTTTGCATGGTGGTTGTCGGGGGCACTGTGCATCGTTGTTGCACGGCGCATGGCGAACAGCGCACGAACGGTGCATAGCGTGTAGCGTGTCGAGGGCGCCTTCACCGCGTCCACGCTAGCGCGTCGCTGGTGCTGTCGTCGCCTCCGCGCGTATGCCGGTCGCGCGAACGCCGTAAGGTCAGCGTTTGCTCACCCGCCGGCCATTCAGTGCAGCGGTCCTGAAGAGGGGGCCAACTTACCGGTCTCCGCCATCTCGCGAATCACGCGTACCGTATCGATATCCGCCTCTCTATACGCCGATTTGACGATTTCGCTGGTGCGCGTGGTTTCCGGGTCTGTGGTCGTCGGCAACGAGGTGCGGTACGCGAAGCGCAAGAACAACTGTCCTTCATCGGGCGACTCGATTTTCATCGTCAGACTGCCGCCCACATAGGTGTCGGTCGCATCGATCAGATATTCGACCGAATCGAGCGGCCGCAATACCACACGATCTCGTACCTTCGCCGCGCCGTAATCCAGTTCGCGTTCCAAACCGTCCGCATGGCGTGACAGGATCGTGCAGCCCTCCAGTCCCAATACGAAAAGCTCCGGACGTTCGGCGCGCAACAAGAGTCCCTGCCACAACTGCTCGCGCGACATCGGCGTGAGCAGCGGGTTCAACGGGTCATTGATTTGGACAAGATGTTCGTAGTTCACTTCAGCGCATTCCGTAAATAGCGAATCGCCCGGCACGGGCCGGGCGATATCGAGGCGTTTCGCTATTTTCGCACGTCACGCGGAGCAGTGTGTGCGATTACGGGGCGGCCGTTGGTGCATCGGGGTCGGTGACGAAGCCGATTTTCGACAGACCGCCGCGCTCGGCGGCTGCCATCACTTGCGCGACCTTTTCGTAGCGGGTCGCCCGATCGGCGCGTAGGTGGATCTCCGGTTGCGGCGCACGTTGGGCGGCCGTCGCGATACGCTGGTCCAGCGTGGCGGCATCCACTGGCGTTTTGTCCCAGACCACGGTGCCGTCTGCCTGGATCGATACATCGACAAAAGTCGGCTTGCTATCCAGCGGCTGGCTGCTCGCGCGCGGCAGGTCCACCTTCACTGCATTGTTGATGACCGGGATCGTGACCAGGAAGATGATCAGCAGCACCAGCATGACGTCGACCAGCGGCGTCATATTGATCTCGTTCATCAGACCGTCATCGTCATCGCTGTCGAGTTGACTCATTGACATCAGCTGTCTCCGTGTTGCGGCTTATTGCGCAGACGCTTTGTGACCGGCCGCGAGTCGCAAACCTTCGCGGCGCGACGAACGGACGCGGGCACCCGTGACGAAATACGCATGCAGGCCGTGGACGAAACGGTTCAGCTTCGTGACGTTTGCTTTGTTCGAACGTGTCAGTGCGTTATAGCCGAGCACCGCCGGGATCGCGACGAAGAGCCCGAAAGCCGTCATGATCAGCGATTCGCCCACTGGACCGGCGACGTGGTCGATCGATGTCTGTCCGCTGGCACCAATTGCCAGCAGCGCATGGTAGATGCCCCAGACGGTCCCAAAGAGCCCGACAAACGGCGCGGTACTGCCGATCGAGGCCAGAATGGCCAGACCCGCCTGCAGCTTCGCGACCACTTCGTCCATCGAACTCTTCAGGCAGCGTGCCACCCAGTCGCTGGTGCTCATGCCGCCATTCAATTCCTTACCGGCCGCCTGGTGATGATCTACCGCATCTTTGCCGGCCATCGCCAGAATCACATAAGGATTGTCCAATGCACCGCCGATGCGCTTGATGCCATCGTCAAAATCGCCGGCATGCCAAAAGTCCTGTTCAGCGGTCTTCGACAGCGTTTTCAGGCGCCAGGCTTGTATGGACTTGACGACAATGACGGTCCAGGAGAGCACCGACATGATGAGCAGTAGCAGCGCGATGCTGCGCGTAATCACATCACCTTGGGCCCATACGTGGGAGACACCATATTGTTGCATTTCGGTTCCTTGCGAGGCGATAGCGTGAGTTGAATCAAAGACGGAAGGACAGCGCGCGGATCAATCGTCGTCCGACAGCGTGAAGCTGTACGGTCGCTCGGTGATGGCTTTCACTGCTTGTCCCCCTTCCATATACGGCGTGCACGGGCTGGCCAGCGCCGCGGCCCGGGCAGCATCGTCGAGGCGCGGGAAGCCGCTGCTCTTTTTGACGCTTGCGCTTTCCACTGCGCCATTGGTGCCGACGATGAACTGGATGACGACCGTGCCGGTTTCGCCGCGTCGGCGCGACATCGCCGGATA
>CAWUJR010000269.1:0-5658 GCA_963922375.1 uncultured Robbsia sp. | reverse complement strand
GCCCATCCACTGCCACAGTGAGGCGGCGCCAGGCGCACCGCCGATCGACGGGCCTGTGCTCATTGCTGGCGTGCTTCTGCTTCGACTGCATCGGCAAGTGCCGCCAAGGTCGGAAAGTGGAAATCGGGCGTCGTGATGCCGCCTTGCGGTACCGGGGTTGCGCCAAAGCCTTGTTGTCCCTGGCGCCGCTCGATCCAGCATGTCGAATACCCCAACGATTTAGCGATACCGATATCATGGTGTTGGCTTTGTGCCGTATGCAGGATATCGCGAAATTTATAACCGAATGCCGCCTGGCGGCCACGGTTATAGGCGAAAAATTGCGGGTCGGGCTTCGCGACGCCCGTCTCGTCGGTCGTCACCGTATCGTCGAATGGATCGCCGAGCGTATAGGCGTACGCGGTCAGCGCCACCCGGTCCGCATTGGTCATCGCCACCAGACGGTAAAAACGGCGTAGCCGCTGCAGCGCCGCCGCCGAATCGGCGAAAGCGGGCCAGTCGAGTACGTCTCGCTGAAAGGCTGCAGCGGTTTGTACGTCGGCCGGCAAATCCAGCGCTTTCGCCACCGACAGCCAGACATTCGCCATTTCATGGCTCGAGCGGCCATAGAAGGCTGCGCGCCCCCGCATATAGGGCTCGAAAATCTCATCGTCGCTCAGGCCCTGCGCTGAGGCGCCGCCCAAGCGTCGCACCGATGTCAACACGCCCTTTTCAAAGTCAATCAATGTTCCAACAACGTCGAAGGTCATTACCTTGAAATCCAATAGCTTTTTCATTTGCAGTCCTCTATAGAAACACGATCGATATCGTGTAGTCGGCAGGTAGAAGCGTCCATTCAGGGCAAAAAGGACAGGTGAATCAGTCGGCCCAAATCGGCGATCGCCGGTCGCACGACGGAAGCTGGAAAACGTCGATCCCGTGCATCGCACAGCGCGATGCCCATTCGTGGTCAGCTCGGTACGACAATCGTGTCCTGAGGGTCGAGCGCGACCAACATCTCGCTGCCAATTGCAGGAATGCGCTGTCGAGCGCTATAGCCACCAGACTGCCGCAGGCTGATGGGACTGCCATCGGGCAGAACGGCAAAAATGCGAACGCTTTCACCTTGATACAGGACTTCGGTCACCCGACAGTGCAATAGATTGGTGTTGTTGCCATCGCGTGGGTCATGGATGCGAAGCTTCTCGGTCTGAATCGCCAGTTGCCAGTCGTTCCCATTCGGGAGCGGTTGCGCAACGCGCAGCACGGCCTCGCCGAGGCAGACTGCCTCCGCGTTCATGCGACGCACGGGTAATAACGTGGCCTCTCCGATAAAATTGGCGACGAAAGCATTGCAAGGACGGTCGTACAGACGCTCAGGGGTATCAATTTGCACCAGCTTGCCGTCGCGCATCACCGCGACGCGGTCGCTCATCGTCAAGGCTTCGCGTTGATCGTGCGTCACATACACGATCGTGGCGCCCAGTTTGCGATGCAGTCGTCGCAGCTCGATCTGCATGGTCTCGCGCAGTTGCTTATCGAGTGCGGACAGCGGTTCATCCATCAGGATCAGTTTGGGCTCGAACACCATCGCCCGCGCCAACGCCACCCGTTGCCGCTGACCGCCGGACAATTGGCCAATGCCGCGATTTTCGTAGCCGCTCAACGCCACCATCGCCAACGCCTCGGCAACTTTCGCGGCCCAACCGGCTTTCGGATGACGCCGCGCACGCAGCGGAAACGACACATTTTCGCCGACGCTCATATGCGGGAATAGCGCATAGCTTTGAAACACGATGCCGATGTCGCGTTGGTGCGGCGGCGTATAAGTAATGTCGCGCTTGCCCAGCCAGACGCGTCCCGACGAGGGCTGCACGAAACCACCGAGAATACCGAGCAACGTCGTTTTACCCGAGCCCGAGGGACCCAGCAGCGACACGAACTCACCCGGCGCGATATCAAGCGATACCTCGTTCAACGCCAACACCTCGCCATAACGTTTCGTTGCCGCTTCGATCGTTACGCCCGTCGCGCCGGACGACGCCACGTCTGTAGCAGTCGCGGACAGTGGACCCACGTTCGACATATCGGTGTTGAATGTTGCGTTCATCGTGTGCTTTTCCGTTGTCTGTGGGCGTTACTGCGAACGGCCTCTACCCCTGTCGCTAGGGTGCGCCGGGCTGTCGTCCTCGTCGCTCGCTTTCAACGCTATGCCAGCGCTGTTCCTGCCTTAATGCCTCAGTCAGTGGGCAAAATATAGAACGGGTCTTTTTTGACAGCAATTCCCGAATTGTTGGATCGGGTATAACATCAGGTCATGCCCAATCTCCGAAAACGCCTGCCGAGCGCCAACGCGCTCTTTGTTTTTGAAGCGGCCGCGCGCTGCCGGAACTTCACGCGTGCGGCACAGGAACTCTATGTCAGTCAGCCGGCCGTCAGCCGAATGCTGGCACGCATGGAAGCGCATATCGGCGTGCAACTGTTTGAACGGGTGCACGGCGGCATCGAATTGACCGAAAGCGGCCAGATTCTCTATAAAAAGATCCACGAGGGGTTTCGCGGGATCGAAGCTGCGTTGACCGAGATTGAATCGCGCTCGACGGGTCACGAAACCGTCACGTTATCGGTCTCGACTGCATTCACGACGCATTGGCTGATGCCCCGCATGCAGAGATTGAATGCCGCCTTTCCGAATGTCGATCTGCGCTTTCAGCTGATCGCTGGACGCATTGGCGGCCCCCTCGTCGATGTTGATCTGGGGATGCGCTTCAAGCGGGACGACGAGCTGGATAGCGGGTCGGACCCATACACGCAGTTGATCATGCCGGAGATTTTGATGCCGGTCTGCAATCGCCGCTATTTCGACGAATGTATGCGCGATGGTCAGGCAGCGCGCGGCGATACCTTCATCATCATGGACGACGAAGAGCGTCGCTGGCACGAGCGGTTCCAATCATTCACCGCAAAAGGTCGGGAGCCTACCAACACGCTCAGTTTTGGAGACTATGCGATCGTGGTTCAGGCTGCGCTTCTCGGGCAAGGTGTTGCGCTGGGCTGGCTGAATGTACTGTCACACTGGCTCGCCGAGGGCAGCTTGGTACCCGCTGAGCAAGAACTGGTGGTCACCGCGCGTCGCTGTTGCATGGTCATGCCGGCGAACCGCCCCATCCGCCCGGTCGTCAAGGCGGTGAGCGACTGGATCATCGCGGAGATCCACGCGAACGTGGCCGAGGTGGATCGCGCCTATCCGATGCTTGGCCTGCAGTCGGCGGCACGGGTTCAATGACACGCCAGCACTTGTCGCAAGCCGGCGTTAGGGCATTTCCGCGAGTGCCATGCGATGTTTGGCCAATGTGTTATGATGACCGGTTTATTTGATGCACCGCGTGGGTTTCGCCTCATCGATTGTTGCTGATACAAAGGTAATCACTCGCAGCGGTCAAAAATGAGCCCGAAAGCCGGACTTCTGCATCCGATGGCGTGTCCCGCGCGTACGGCAACGCCTTGGCCTGCGCTGCCTCCGACCCGTGAAGTGCGATGCAAGACGGGTTACGTATTGTCGCAATCGCCTGAATGGTGTCGGGACGTTCGGCGTCGCTAGTTCACGTTTGTAAACGGGCAATTCGAATTCCGCGAAGTAGGCGTAATAGCTTAAAAGATACAGGGTTATATGTGCTCTGTGCGCATGTAATTGGAATAGTCGATATAGTGCACGGAACCCGGCACTGCATGTGAATGCCCGGTTGCGTATGCGCGGGGAACTTTTCCCGCCAAGTTACAGGTTTACTAGGAGAATCAGCAGCATGGGAGTGCCAATTTCACAAGCTTGGACGGTCGCTACGTACGTTCTGAAGCAGAAGCTGATGCGTCGAGCCCGCTACCCGCTCGTCCTGATGCTGGAGCCCCTCATGCGCTGCAATCTTGCGTGTGCAGGCTGCGGAAAGATTCAGTACCCGGCGCACATCCTCAAATCGCAGCTCACGCCAGAGGAATGCTTCAAGGCGGTCGAGGAATGCGGTACACCGATGGTGGCCATCCCGGGCGGCGAGCCGTTGCTCCACCCGCAAATGCCGGAAATCGTCGCTGGCCTGGTCGCGCGCAAGAAATACGTGTACATGTGCACGAACGCGTTGCTGCTGTCCAAGCAATTGCACCTGTTCAAGCCCAGCAAGTATCTGTCTTTCTCCGTTCACGTTGACGGGCAGCGCGAGCATCATGACTTCTCGGTATGTCGCGAAGGCGGTTATGACATCGCGATGGAAGGCGTGCGCGCGGCAGTGGCCGCCGGCTTCCGCGTGACGACGAATACCACCCTGTTCGATGGCGCGGATCCAAACAGCGTCCGTCTGCACTTCGACGAGATGATGACCGCGGGCGTCGAAAGCATGATGGTGTCGCCCGGCTATACCTATGACAAGGCACCGGATCAGGCTCACTTTCTCGGCCGTGCACGCTCGAAGAAGCTGTTTCGCGCGATCCTGTCGAATCGCAAGAAAAGCTGGCGCTTCAACGCCTCGCCGATGTTCATGGAATTTCTCATGGGCAAAAAGGATCTGACCTGCACCCCATGGGGCATGCCGACATACAGCATTTTCGGCTGGCAAAAGCCCTGTTATTTGCTGCAGGACGGCTATGCCGACAGCTTCAATGAGCTGATGGAAAGCGTCAAGTGGTCGCAATACGGCACCGAAAGCGGCAATCCGAAATGCGCGAACTGCATGGTGCACTCCGGCTATGAAGCCAGTGGCGTGAATTACACGTTCGGCTCGTTCAAAGGCCTGTTCCAGACGGTCAAGGCGATGCTGTTCGACAAGTACGAGGACAAAGGCGCGACCGACCTGCTGAAAACGTGGGAAACCAAGTCGCACGAAGTGCCGGTGGTGTTCGTAACGAAAGCGCAGCGCGCCGCGGCAAAGAACGACCAAGGCATCCTCGAAGTCGATACCGCGGTGCAACCGGTTCAGAATGTGAAGCCCGACGATCAGGAAAACGCCGCCGGTACGGTGCACGAACGGCTTGAGGGTTGGACGCCTGCGTTGACCACGGAAGGCGAAGTGCGCGACGCGATCGAGAAAGCGTTCGATTATCGTGGCGACATCACCATTACCCGTAAAAACGGTTCGGCAGTCGCGGGCTATCTGTACGACCGTCAATACAAAGTGGCCTTCAACGAGTGCTTTGTGCGGATCATTCCGCTGGGCAAACAGGAAAAAGAAATCATTTCCTATGCCGATGTCGCGGCGATCGCCTTCACCGGCAAGGATACGGCTGCCGGTAAGACGTTCGAAAACTGGGTCAAGCGTTACTGGGAAAAGAAGGCAGCTGGCGAAACGAATATCCAGATCGAGCCGGAGTATCTGGGAGACTAAACGCTCCTCAGCGCGTTGTGCCACGAAGGCCCCGCGGTGCTAGCGCACCCGGGGCCTTTGTTTTTTAGATCGCGACGCATCCAAGATAGGCGTTGGTAAAGCGCGATCATTCGGCGCTGCCCTTCCTGCCCTTCCCGCTCTTCCCGCCTAACCGTGGCTCTCAACCGTTGTAGTAGGCAACGGAGCCACGGTGGGAAGCCGCGGTCTAACGCGCTTGCGAAGTCTTGCGCAGCTTGGCAACATCTGCCGCAGCGACTGACCTGCCCCCAGTATCAGTCCGAAACGGCTGTAGAGTCCGTCGTTAATAAAC
>CAWUJR010000268.1:0-5659 GCA_963922375.1 uncultured Robbsia sp. | reverse complement strand
GCCGCCGGGCAGCGACACGCGCGCATGCCCGAAGCGAGCCAGCAACGGCCCCAGCACCAGGATCGATGCACGCATCGTCTTGACCAATTCGTACGGCGCCACCGGATTGTCGACACGGCCGGCATCCAGTGTGACGCGACTGCCGTCGACCTCGACGCTGACGCCCATCTGACGCAATAGCGTGAGGATCGTGCTGACGTCGTTCAAATTCGGCACGTTTTCGAGGTGTACCGGTTCGGCGCTCAGCAGCGCCGCACACAGAATCGGCAACGACGCGTTCTTTGCGCCCGATACCGCAATCTCGCCTGCGAGCCGATGCCCGCCTTCAATGCAGAGTTTGTCCATTGACAGCCCTTCCTGAACGATGCCGTGGTGTTCAGCTGATTTGCCCGCGCTGCCGTGGCCCGCATTCCGCTCGCGAGCAGCAGCACCTGCGCCCTGATTATCTTCGATCCGCACTATCTATTCCTCAGGCAGCCTGACTGGCTTGCCATTCATCGGGGGTGAGCGTTTTCATGCTCAGCGCGTGAATCTCCTCGCGCATGCGGTCGCCCAGCACGGCATAGACCAACTGATGCCGGGCAATCGGCCGCTTGCCCACGAACGCGGCGCTGACGATGGTCGCGAAAAAATGCTGACCATCGCCTTCGATCTCGAGATGGTCGCAAGGCAAACCGCTCGTGATGTAGCCACGAATCTGCTCTGGGGTCGGCAACATGAAAGCGCTCCTAATGTCTCAATGGCGTAATTTGTACCCTGTCGCCAGCAAGCGCAACGCAATGGCTGCCAGCAGGACAAAGAAACACGCGACGATCGCAAGGCTCCACGACGGCGCGATGTCGGACATGCCGAAAAAACCGTAGCGGAAACCGTCGATCATGTAGAAAAACGGGTTGAAATGCGAGATGGCACGCCAGACCGGCGGCAATGTATGCATCGAATAGAACACGCCGGACAGGAACGTCAGCGGCATGATCAAAAAGTTCTGGAACGCGGCCAATTGGTCGAACTTGTCTGCCACGATCCCGGCGATCAGTCCGAGCACGCTCAGGATGCCCGCGCCCAATAACGCGAACAGCACGATATAGAGCGGTGCGGCAAAGCTGATCGGCACAAACCAGACGGTGACGATGAAGACGCCGAATCCGACCACCAGCCCGCGCACGATCGACGCGAGCGTGTACGCGAAAAAGATTTCCCAGTGCGACAGCGGCGGCAACAGCATGAAAATCAGGTTGCCGGTGATCTTCGACTGGATCAGCGACGACGAACTATTCGAAAACGCGTTTTGCAGCACGCTCATCATCACCAGCCCCGGCACGAGAAAGCTCGCGTATTCGACGCCGGGGTACACCTGCACGTGCGCGCGCATCGCATGACCGAAAACCGCGAGATACAGCAATGCGGTAATCACCGGGGCAGCCACGGTCTGGAACGAGACCTTCCAGAACCGCAGCAGCTCTTTGTAAAACAAGGTTCTGAAACCGATCATGACAACCCCGCCACGGCTTCCGGCTCGTGGATCAACTGCAAGAAAACGTCTTCCAGATCCGCCTTGCGAATCTCGATATCGTCGAAATGACATCCGGCCTCGCGGCATTGCGCGAGGATCGGCTCGACATCGGCGTAACTGCCCAGGCGCAGCACGTACAGGCCCGTGGTGGACGATGCCGATGCGGTGCCTGCCGATGCTGCCGATGCTGCCGATGCTGCCGAAGCCGTCGATGTTGCCGATGCCGCCGATGCCGGATTCTGCACCGGCGCAGCGGCTTCGGCTTCCAGCGGCCGCAATGCCGCAGGCAACGGCGCGCCGCTCAAACGCAACACCAGCTGCAAACCGGCGAAACGCTCCAGCAGCACATCGGTGCGCTCCAATGCCACCACTTCGCCGCGCCGCATCATCGCGATCCGGTTGCAGAGACTTTGCGCTTCTTCCAGATAATGGGTGGTCAACACGATCGTGTGCCCTTCCCGGTTCAAGCGTGAGATGAATTGCCAAAGCGTTTGCCGCAACTCCACGTCCACGCCCGCGGTGGGCTCGTCCAGCACGATGACCGGGGGCCGATGCACGAGCGCTTGCGCGACCAGCACACGCCGTTTCATACCGCCGGACAACGCGCGCGTGTTAACGTTGGCTTTGTCGGTCAACCCCAGGTGATGCAGGATTTCATCGATCCACGCGTCGTTGTTCGACAGCCCGTAATAGCCGGACTGGATCCGCAGCATCTCACGCACGGTGAAAAACGGATCGAAGACCAGTTCCTGCGGCACCACCCCCAATGCACGCCGCGCCGAGCGAAAATCGCTCACGACATTGTGGCCGAGCACTTCGACGGTACCGCTGTCGGCCCGTGCGAGGCCCGCCAGGATGCTGATGAGTGTGGTTTTTCCCGCGCCGTTCGGCCCGAGCAGTCCGAAGAATTCCCCCTGCTCGATCGACAGATTGACGCCCTTCAGCGCCTCGAACGAGCGATAGCGCTTCTTGACGTTGCGAATTTCTATAGCCGGAGGCTTGCTGCTGAGCATGGATGAAGAAGGCCGGAATATCAGGCTTGGCGGGCGTCCTGAGTCGATTGACAACGCGATCGGTGGCGATCGGCAAGCATCGATTCAAGCGGGCAAGACGCGAGCGGCCAGGAAAACCCCGTATTATAGGGGATAAGCCAGTGGGGTAGCGGGGATCCGACAAGCGCCGGAAATGGACGGAAGACGCGAGGTGCGGGAAGACCCGCCGTCAGTGCGGCGCGTCTCCGAATGCGAGATGGTCGATGCCATAGGCACGTGCGAGACTCTGCAATGCGGCGGGCACCCGCAAGATCTGCAACGTGCCGCCACGTTGCGCCGCAGCACGGCGCCATGCGAGCAGCACCGCCAGCGCGGAGGAGTCGAAACGGACCAGCGGCGCGCAATTCAATTGCGTCGCGCCGTCGGCAATCTGCTTCAGACCCGTTTTCAGTACCGCCTTAGCGGTACCGTGCGTGATCTCTTCGCCCGTTTCGAACATCGATCAACCCTTCTGAGCCAGTTGCTGATTACGCGTGGTCAGGAATTGCAGCAGGCCTTGCACGCCATTGCGCTGAATCTGTTCCGAGAACTGCTGCTGATAGGCTTGAATCAGCCACGCACCCAGCACGTTCAAGTCATAGACCTTCCAACCCGCTGCCGACTTCTCCAGACGATAATCGAGTTCGATCGTGTTGCCTTGGTTTTGCACCTGCGTGCGCACGACGACATCGGTCGCATCGGCAGCCGCGCGATACGGCAGATACTGGATCGTCTGATTACGAATTTGCGCAATCGCACCTGCGTACGTGCGGATCAGCAGCAGCTTGAATTGTTCTTCGATCTGCGTCTTCTGATCCGGCGTCGCCTGGCGCCAATAGCGTCCCATCACCAACTGCGTCGTGCGGCGGAAGTCCGTGTACGGCAGGATCTTGTCGTTGACCAGCGCAATGATCTTGTTGATATCGCCCGACTGCAACGACGGGTCCGACTTCACCGAGGTCATCACGTCAGTCGTGATGCCGCGAACCAATCCGTTCGGCGTGCTGGTGTCCACAGCGGCTTGCGCTTGGGCCGGTGCGACAGCGGTGAACGATACTGCCAACGCCATCAAGGGCGCGAGAAACAACTTCTTCATTACGTGAGCTCCAGAATTTGTACTGTCGAGTAACGCGGGGTTATTGCGCCGGCGCGGAGGCCGGTGCGGGGGCCGCGACGGCTCCCGATCCCGTATCGGTCGCCGCTGGCTTCGCAGCTTCCGTTCCTGGCGCTACCGACCCATTGGCGCCGCCGCTACTGCCTTCGCCATCGCTATCATCGCCATAATTCGGCAACGCAGACGAATCGCCCTGCCCCAGCAGATAGTGGCGACGCTGCAGATACGCGTTACGTACAAACGAATATTTGTCCAGGGCCGCGTCGGCCAGCAGATCGGTCGCATTCAGCAACGATGCACGCAGGCTGATCGCGCGCACGCCGTACAACACATACGCGGCCCAGGTCGGATCGATATAGCTGCTCGGATCGATGAAACGATCGACCACATAACCGCTCGCGTCACGCACGGTGCTCGGCCCCAGCAACGGCAGCACCAGATACGGGCCCGACGGCACGCCGTAATGGCCCAACGTCAGACCGAAGTCCGTATCGTGCTTCGGCAGCTTCGCCTGGGTGGCCACATCGAACAGGCCGCCCAAACCGAACACCGAGTTGATCACGACCCGCATCACCGACTCGACGCCGAACGTCACATTGCCCTGCAAAAACTCGTTCGCCGCGACGGTCACATCGCCGATGTTCGAAAAGAAATTCGAGATGCTGCTGCGTACCGGTTGCGGCAGAGTGGCGTTATACGCTTTGGCGACCGGGCGAATCGCGACCGTATCGACCTTGTCGTTGATCTTGAAAACCGTGCGATTGAACCCCTCGAGCGGATCTTCCTTGCTCGGCGTTTGAACCGTCGAACATCCCGTCAACAGCACCCCGGCTGCCAACAACGTCAACGCGTCCCGTTTTGTGATCATCTGAAATCTCGCTGGTATTGTTCGTGGTTTTTTGGTCACTGTTTTTTTACGGTGCGGCGGCGCCCTGTGGCGCGCTCCCGCCCGCAGGTGCCCCTGCATGCGCAGCGCTGCCTGCTGCGGCGCCCGATGCCGCACCGGAATCCGCGGCCTTACTATAGAGGAACTGGCTGATCAGATTTTCGAGCACAATCGCCGATTGTGTCATCGATATCGTATCGCCCGCCTTTAGATTTTGCTCGGCACCGCCTGGTTCCAGGCCGATGTATTGCTCACCCAGCAGCCCGGAGGTCAGGATCTTCGCCGATGAATCCGTCGGGAATTGGAACTGTTTGTCCACATCGATGGTCACCTGCGCCTGGAAATTCCGGTCATCGAACGTGATCGCGCTCACGCGACCGACCACCACGCCGGCGCTTTTGACCGGCGCATTTGTCTTCAGTCCGCCGATATTGTCGAAGCGCATCTTGACCGAATAGGTCGGCTGAAACGACAACGTGCTCATATTGCCGGCCTTGAGCGCCAAAAATAGCAACGCCACGAAGCCGAGTATGACGAACAGGCCGACCCAGAAGTCGAGAGCAGTCTTTTTCATCGTTGGTTCTCTTGTTTCTCTTTCGAGAAATCCTTTTTAGTCAGTTGCCGAACATCAATGCGGTCAGCAGGAAGTCCAGGCCGAGCACGGCCAGCGACGCATACACCACCGTACGAGTAGTCGCACGAGAGACGCCTTCCGGCGTCGGACTCGCTTCAAATCCCTGGTACAGCGCGATAAAGGTGACTGCCAGCCCGAAGACGATGCTTTTGATCACGCCGTTGCCGACATCAGACCAGACATTCACGCCGCCCTGCATTTGCGACCAGAACGCGCCAGCGTCGATGCCCAGCATCAACACGCCCACCACATAACCGCCGAAGACGCCCACTGCGCTGAAGATCGCCGCGAGCAGCGGCATCGCAATGACACCGGCCCAAAAGCGCGGGGCGACGACGAATCGCAGCGGATCGACAGCCATCATTTCCATTGCCATCAGTTGCTCACCGGCCTTCATCAGACCGATTTCGGCCGTCAAAGACGTGCCGGCACGGCCCGCGAACAGCAGCGCGGCGACGACGGGGCCGAGTTCGCGAACCAG
>CAWUJR010000267.1:0-5669 GCA_963922375.1 uncultured Robbsia sp. | reverse complement strand
CCCGGCAAGCGTGCGGTCAATGTGCGCGACAAGTCGGCGAGCAAGCCCGCGAAGTCGCTGGAAACGGTCGCAGAGGAACTGGAAGCGACGGTCGCGCCCGTGCCGGCGAAGCGCGCCAACAGCCGTCGCAAGGCTGTGCTTGTTGCACAATGACGCTGCGGTATCGGCGCCTTCCGGGGCATCGCGTGGATTCGGCCAATTCGGGGCGTCTGCGCCAGACGCGCGATCGTCGGGGGCGGACGCGATGACTCGGATCGATTTTCATACCCATGTCGACGATCGGCTCGGCTATGCGTGTCGCCTGACGCGTAAGGTCTATACGGCGGGTAAGCAGGTCGTCGTGCTCGGCGATCGTGCCGACTTGGCGGCATTGGATACGGCGCTCTGGACGTTCTCGGCGCTCGAATTCATTCCGCACTGCATGGCCACCGATCCGTTGGCAGCCGTGACGCCGGTGGTGTTGACCGACGATGCGGACAATGCCCCGCATCACACGGTGCTGCTCAATCTCCGGGCCGACGTGCCGGCCAACTTTGCGCGTTTCGAGCGACTGCTCGAACTCGTTGGCGACGCGCCGCAGGCACTCGATGCCGGGCGCGAGCGTTACCGCTTCTATCGTGACCGCGGTTATCAACTGAGCAGTCACAAGCAGGGATGAACGCGTGCGATCGGACGCCACAAGCGCGTTCGCGAGCACCCGGCGCGCACTCCGCGTGCACCCCGTGTCGTGTCGCATGTCCGCGCGCCGCCTGGCGTCGATGTTTTATGACATCATATCGGGCTGCTGGGAGGCCGCTGGGAGAGTGCCGGTCGATGCCCGCCATGCTCCTGTTATTCGATTTCGCTCCAAGGCCATTATGCTGATTCATCCGTCATTCGACCCCATCGCCATTCATATCGGGCCGCTGGCCATCCGCTGGTATGGCCTGATGTACCTGCTGGCCTTCGCGCTGGGCGTGATGATCCTGCGAATCCGCCTGAAGCAGCCACAGATTGCCGGACAGCACTGGACGACCAAAGATATCGACGACGTGCTGTTCTATGCGGTGCTGGGCGTCATTCTGGGCGGTCGCATCGGCTATGTGCTGTTCTATAAGGCCGATTATTATCTGGCTCACCCGCTCGATGTGTTCAAAGTCTGGGAGGGCGGGATGTCGTTCCATGGCGGCTTCCTGGGCGTCACCTTGGCGATGATCCTGTTCTCATACAGCCGCAAGCGACCGTGGCTACAAGTGACCGACTATATCGCGCCGGCCGTGCCGCTCGGTCTGGCGGCAGGGCGTTTGGGCAACTTCATCAATGGTGAGCTGTGGGGGCGCGTGACGAGCCCGGACGCACCGTGGGCGATGTTGTTCCCGGAGGCCGCTGGCGAAGACCGACTGTGGATGCTGAATCATCCGAGCGAGGCGGCATCGATGGGTTTGGTCTCTGTTTATGAAAAGACCCATGGGCTGTTGCCGCGCCATCCGTCGGAACTGTATGAGATGGCGCTCGAAGGCGCGGTATTGTTCGTCGTGATGTGGCTGTTCTCGCGCAAGCCCCGACCGATGGGGGCGATCAGCGGGCTGTTCGTGATGGGCTATGGCATTGCCCGCTCGCTCGTCGAGTTCACGCGGCAGCCCGATGATTTCCTGGGCCTGCTTGCACTGGGGTTGTCGATGGGCCAGTGGCTGTCGATTCCGATGATTCTGTTCGGTGCGGGTCTGATGATCTGGGCGTACAAACGCCGCGCATCGCAGCCTGTAACGACGGGCAACCAGCGCGTTTAGGCGTTTGCACGCTGCACCTAGCGTGTCATCTGTATCGCACCGTTCACCGTGACGCTGACGGTCGTGGTGCCGGCTTCAATGGGTACGGCATCCAATTTCGGCGCTGTCGGCGCGGCCATCAATGCCCGAAATGCGACGCGCGGCTGGCGCAGCATATCGTTATGGCCCAGATTCACTTCTCGCACCGTAAAACCGGTATAGCCAAACGATTGCGCCGCCGCAAGCGCCTGTTGCTGGAACGAGGCGATCGCTTGTTTGCTGAGGGTCGTCTCGGCACGCTGTTGCGCTTCCGGCGACAGCGAGAAGCTGACGCCGCCCACTTGTAAGGTGTCACTCAGTTGCCCGGCCAGTCGCGAAGCGGCCGCGAAATCCCGTGATTCCAGGGTCAGCTCACTGCGACCGCGCCACGTCGATATCTTGCCGTCACGATCGGTGGCAGGCGCAATGCTGAATGCGCCCGTTCTCACCTTGACGACGTCCTGCGCCTTCGCCGTATGCAGTGCCGCATCGGTGTGTTGATTCAATGCTTTGGCCAACGCGGCTGGGTCGTCGCCTTGCGTCTCATAGGACATATCGATACGGACGATGTCTGCCGGGATCTCGGCGCTGGCGCTTGCGTCCAGATTCAACACGCCCGAGGGCGTTGGTGCGACGGTTTGCGCTTGCACGGCGGTGGGGGCGATCAGCGCGATCGTGGCGACCGGCAGCGGCGACGTTAATACAGCAAGCAATGTGCACTTGAAAAAGGCGGACCGGCGGAATCGATGCGACGTCTGGTGCGGTGTTGCGACGCTGGCTGCTGCGGACTGCGAGAAAAGAGGGGAGGTCATACGATGAATGTCTCCTGGAAAACGTTGCCAGTAGACATCTTAAACGGCATGCCGCAGGTTGGCAGATCCGCGCAGCGACGCAGTCAGAGAAATAAGAATGCGCAACCGTCCGAAACGGGCCGGACAGGGCAAAGCGGAAAGCACAAAGAGAAACGGCATCGGTGAAGACCGATGCCGTGAAAATGATCCCCGCCTTAGCCGCCAGGCCGGCATCCTGAACCGGAGTTCAAGACGGTCGCAGTTAGAAGCACTTCGGGTTCGTCAGACAGAGTGACGCTCACGCCCGCGCTCCAAATTCCCGCGACCTTGCTGATTAGGCATTGGTTCAAGGAATCTATGACCTTAGCAAACCAGGCAGGGAAACCGTAAAGACTGTCATGCTGGACGACCCAGCCCTATCCGGGTCGCCCATTCAAAATCGGTACTGCGTTGACGCTTTCACATGTCGTTGCCGATGCGCGTACGGTACGACGTTTCTACCTACCGCCGCACTATCGGCCGCATGTCATCGTCATCATTCGGCGATATCGCTGCGTCGACCTGTTGAAACTATTCTGCCACAACGCGCGTGAAATTGCACTCTTCTTCGTACATTGTGCTGCGATTGCTCGATTTGCAACGCTTCCTTTCAACGCTTGACAACGATCATCCGTCGCGCCCGATACACGTGACTGCCGATGCGGATCCGTGCTGCTAAATCAGCATGACGATGGCAATCAGCTACGGTGTACGGCCGAATCGATTTCGCTGTTCATGCGTTCAATTGTACGGCGAATTTCCTCGGCGGGGAACGCTTCACCATGCCGCACGCTCTGCTGCAGATGCATCAGCTCGGAGGCGATGCTCAGTGCCGCCATTACCGCAATCCGGTCAGTGCCACGGATCGCACTCTGCGAGCGGACTTTGTTCATTTCCGCGTCTACGCGCGCGACGGATTCGCGCAATACCGCTTCGCTTTCCGGCGAACACGCGAGTCGATACTGCTGTCCCAGGATCTGGACCTCGATCTGCTTAGCGCTCATACGTCTCTCCTTCGGCGTGATGGGCGTGGGCTGCCGCATGGTCGACGACGCTTTCCGTCAGCGAATGCGCGTGGTGGTCTTGCTCGTCCGTATGGCTGGCGACGTTTGCGCTTGTATCGGTGCTCGTATCGGCGCTCGTTTGAGCGCTGTCGACGTTCGTGCCGCCGTCCGCCGCGTCGCCTGCCAGCGTGCGCGGGCGAGGCAATTTTTCGAGGATGGCATTCAATTTGATCTGCGCATCCTCGATCTTCGCAAGCAGCGAGTCGCATTCCTCGCGAAGCGCGTCGCGCTCTGCACGCAATGCACGGTTGGTCGTCAGCGCTTCGTCGCGTTCGACGCGCGCGCGCGCCAGCTGCCCATCGCGTTCGGCGAGGGCGCCGCGACTGCTTTCCAATGACTGGAGCAGGCGGTTAATGTTTTCAGACAGTGAATCGAGTTCGTTCAGCATGATGAGCGGCGTCCTCATAAGACCGAGCATTTTAACCCGGAACCTCATCGGTCCCGATGCCAAAGTGCTCCAAGATGTAAGAGGATTTGCGCGAAGAAGGCGCCAGTGGTTCGTGCGACGGAATGCGGCGCACGGCAATGCGCACATTATCGAGCCATTTGCCGCGGTCGTACAGAATTCCTTACAGACGAGGCTCACATGTCCTGGCACCCTCGCCGCGGCATACGGGTTTGCCCCCGCCGTCTTCGGTACGGCGGGGCGCGGTGTCGCTGCCGAAAATGGGAGAGGTCACGCGCCGAAGAGGCGAGTGCACACAAACGCCGACTTCGCGGATAATGACAGCTCGTTCGGACTACAGGAGACGTCATGTCGGTCATTGCAGTCGTCAATCCGAAGGGTGGGGTCGGCAAGAGTACGCTTGCGACGAACCTCGCCGGTCATTTCGCCGCGAACGGCGAATGGACCGCCCTCGGCGACATCGATCCGCAGCATTCCTCCCATGGCTGGTTGCAGATCCGGCCGCCTGCGCTGCCGCGGATCGAGCAGTGGTCGCCCGACCCATCGACGCCGACACGACCGCCGCGCGGTATCGAATTCGCGGTGCTCGATACCCCCGCCGGCATCGATGCGTCGACGTTAAAGCACGTGATGGCGATCGCCGACAAAATCATCGTGCCGTTGCAGCCCTCGATTTTCGATATTTTTGCGACGCAGGCCTTCCTCTCGATGCTGGCGAACGAAAAGGCGCAGAAGCGACGTCAGTTGGAAATCGGCATTGTCGGCATGCGCGTGGATGCCCGAACAAAATCGAAGGAAGAGCTCGAGCGCTTTGTGCAGGGATTGGGCTTGCCGGTGTTGGCGTATCTACGGGATGCGCAGAACTACATTCAACTGGCCGCCCACGGCCTCTCGCTTTGGGATGTGGGGGCGAGTCGCGTTGAGAAGGATCTTGATCAATGGACCTCGATCATCGACTGGGTGCGTCAACCGACTTGAGCGGTCGGTGCCCGCCGTCGCTGATCGGGCTCGGTAGCGGGTGGCGGGTTCGAAAACGCGGGTGGCGCAGTGCGAACGAGCGTCGCGCCCCTGTCAATCAGGGCGGGGCGCCTGATTCAGCGCGGGCTGTGCTGTAGCGGCACGTGATCGCGCTGGCCCTTGATCCGGTTTCGCTCGTCGACGAACACCAGTTTCGGCGTGAAACCGCGCTGGACATCATTCTCGTCGACCAGCGCGAACGCGGCGATGATCAGCAAGTCGCCGATCTGTGCCCGCCGGGCGGCCGAGCCGTTCAACGAGATCATGCCGCTGCCGCGTTCACCCCGAATCGCATACGTGGTGAACCGCTCGCCATTATTGACATTCCAGATGTCGATCTGCTCGTTTTCGACCAGATTCGCGGCCTCCAGCAGATCCTCATCGATGGCGCACGATCCCTCATAGTGCAGTTCGCACTGGGTGACCGTCGCACGATGGATCTTGGATTTCAGCATGTTTCTGAACATCGTCAGGTCTCTCAGATTTCCAGATTGTCGATCAACCGGGTCGCGCCCAGCTTCGCGGCCGCCAGCACCACCAGCGCACTCGCTGCCGGATCGGCTGT
>CAWUJR010000266.1:0-5690 GCA_963922375.1 uncultured Robbsia sp. | reverse complement strand
GGAATTGGCCTGAGGACCGGCCGCCGCGTGCGTCATCGACGGCAGCAGCGCCCCCATGCTGGCCGCACCCGCGAGTTGCATCAGCCGCCGGCGATCGCGAAAGACATTTTCAGGGGTGATGTCGCTACGGGGAATATCATTCCCCCGAAGATCTTTCAGATGCGAGCCTACGACCTTCTTGAGGGGATGCCGATCTGTCATATGCCGCGCTCCTTACCGGAAAACTGGGACAGGAAGCTTTTGCCGCGCCATTGCCGCCTGATGACCGCGCGTCTGCACTCCCCTGTTTCGTCCAGCTTACCTCAGACACCAGCGCAAATGTTTACGGCGCCTCACGCGCAACGGCACCTGGTCGGCACCGCGTCGATTTACAGATGGCCGTAGCTGTGCAGACCGGACAGGAACATATTGACGCCAAGGAACGCGAAGGTCGTCACGACCAACCCCGTCAACGCCCACCAGGCGGCGACCGATCCGCGCAATCCTTTCATCAAACGCATGTGCAACCAGGCCGCATAGTTCAACCAGACAATCAATGCCCAGGTTTCCTTCGGGTCCCAGCTCCAGTAGCCGCCCCACGCCTGCGCGGCCCACAGCGCGCCCAGAATCGTCGCAATCGTGAAAAACGTGAAGCCGATCGCGATCGATTTATACATCAGATCGTCGAGCAGTTCGAACGACGGCAGACGGTCGGCCAGCACGCCCCGCTCTTTCAGCAGCCAGGCGACCGATACCATCGCCGACAATGCGAACGAACCATAGCCGATGAAGTTCGCCGGAACGTGGATCTTCATCCACCAACTCTGCAGCGCCGGCACGAGCGGCTCGATCTGCTGGGCGTCCCGCGCCACGGAATACCACATCAGGAAGCCAACCGCCGCCGAGATCACCAGCAGCACGAACGCGCCCAATGCACGCGTCTCATACAGGCTCTCGTAGTACAGGTAAAACAGCGACGTGATCATGCAGAACAGCACGAACACTTCATAGAGATTCGAGATGGGAATATGGCCGACGTCGCTGCCGATCAGGTAGGACTCGTACCAGCGCACCATCATGCCGGTAAAACCCATCAGCACGGCCGTCCAGACCATCTTCGACGCCATCGAACTGAACGATACCGAACGGAACACCAGGCCGATCCAATAGAACACGGTGGCGATCACCAGCAACGCGCTCATCCACAGAATCGCGGATTGGCTCGACAGGAAGTATTTCAGCAGGAATGCCTGCTCGGCGTTCGCCAGATTCTGGTGATACAACTGAATGGCCAGCAGCGCCAGCGCGGCAATACCGGTCATCAGCAGGCGTACCGGTTTCCAGAACCAACCGAGCACGGCGAAGGCGGGCACCGCACAAACCATCACGGCCTTGTCCCAATAGGCCATATAGCTGCCGTAGCGCGACAGCGAAAATCCGGCCCCCGCCACCAACATCAACGCAAAAAGGAGATCCAGCGGTGAGAGGCGGCGCAGGAAGGAGTCCCGTGCGTACGGGATCGTATTCGGAGAAGGTTGGGAGGCCATGGCGTTAGGTTTGTGAATCACGAGGGACCGCGTCGGACGACGACGCAGGCGCATCGGCCGGAGCCGCGGTTTGCCTGACGGCATCGCGCATCCGGACAAACTCCTTTTCGAAGTCGAGTGTCTTTCGCGCAGCAGACATCGCCATCAATACATGCGCGCCGCCAGCGTCGGAGCGTGTGGGGCGAATCCAGATCCAGACCCGGCGTTCACGCACATAGAACATCGAAAAAATGCCGATGACCAGCAGCAAGCTGCCAAGATACACGATTTTTTCGCCAGGCGCGCGCGTCAGCTGGAACACCGACGCCTGAACCTGATGGAAGTTATCGAGTTGCAAAAACACCGGCGCACCGTAGAAAAAGCTGTCGGACAGCGCATTGATCGCGCCTTGTACGAAGCGGCTGTGCTCCGCCGACGGTGCCAGCGGCGTTTCCCCATCCTGCACGCGCGCCAACTGCCACAGATCCCAAACACTACCTTCCAGCATGCGCAACAACAGCGTGGCGGCTTTTTCGCGATTCGCTTCCGGGACCGAATGCTCGATGAAATCGGCGACGGCCGGGAAGCCCCCACTGATCGGCGCATCGGCCGCCCTCGGCGAACCATCCGCCTTTGCGCCGGCAAACAGATCGAGCACGCGTTCGGCACTTTGTTGCAGATTGGCACTCAGCGTCGCATCGTTTTGCCCGGCGAGCGAGCGTTGCGCGAACGCTTTCGCCGCCGCGACCCGCAAACCGGGATTTTGCAGTGCAGCACGTAACAGCATCCACTGCTTCACCGAGCTGTCGTCGTCTGCCGGGATGCGTAGATAACGGAACGGCGCATCCGGCTCGGTGCGGACGCCGGCGAGGAACATTTCCTGACCGTCGATCAGCGTCGGGATCATGTAGTTGTTGTACTCGCGCGCCTGCCCGGACTGGTCGCGGATCTTGTATTGCAACGACGGCCCGATATTGTGCAGATTCTGCGGTCGGGACGTCTTCGCCCCGGAACCCAGGCGCTCGTCGAACGCTTCCTTCAATGTCGTACGAGCGACGCCCCGCGCATCCTGCGCGCCACCGCTGCTGCCCGCAGCCGCTCCGCCGCCCATGTTTTCGACGTTGATCGCCCGGAAATCGGCAAATTCGACCGTCTCGCCGTCGGGCAACTTTGCATTGCCGCCGATCGTGCCCTTGAACGGTTCGGTCTTGGCCGACCCGCCCGCCATCGGATAGCCGGTCAATTCCAGCTTCGTACCACCGTCTTCAAAGCTGGATTGATAAATAGAGACGCCGTCGTAGGTGAACGGCTTGTTGACCTCGACCCGCGCGGGCGTGCGCTTTCCGGTTTCACGATCGATGACGACAATGTCGCTCGCGAACAACTTCGGCATACCGGTCGAGTAATAATCGACGATGAACTTGTTCAGCTGGATCGAAAACGGCAAGTTCTGTAGCAACATGCCGTCTTTTTCGTTCAGGATCGCGGTGGACACATACTGCCCTTCCGGTACCCATGCATAGCCACGGAAGCTGGGATTGGACGACGACAAGCGATGGTCGTCGCCGATGGTCGCAAGCGGCGCATTGCTGACCACCGGCGATTTGCCGAGCAACCAGACTTGCGCCCGGATCATCAGGCCGCTATCGAGTAGTCCGCCGATGCAGATCACGACAATCGCCAAGTGGGCAAAGATGTAGCCGATGCGGCTGAATGCGCCGCGCTTTGCGGCGATCAGCGTGCCGCCGTCGGCCTCGCTCGTTTTCGAGCGATAGCCGGCGCGCGACAGCAGGCTTTCGAATGCACCCACCGCTTCCGGCGCGCCCATCGCGCTCGCATATTCATCGCGATGACCGAATGCACGCAGACTGTTCTCGCGGACCTTGTCCTTCCAACTGCGGGCATCGGCGATCATCTTCGGACCGTTACGCGTCACGCAAAGGGACACCGAGACGATCAGAAACGCCAGGATCAGCATGAACCACCATGCGCTGTACACGGTGTACATGTCCAGCGAACGGAAAATGTCCGCCCAGAATGGGCCGAACTGATTGACGTAATTCGGATAAGGATCGTCTTGCTTGATGACCGTGCCGATAATGCTGGCGATTGCCAGAATCACCAGCAGTGCGATAGCGAAACGCATCGAAGCAAACAAGTCGACGACGTTACGTCGGGTGCGACCGAGACGTGAGTCTTCGGTGCCTACTGAGGTGGAACTCATTCAAACTCCGCGAGGCAAGGGCGAGCGCATTCTGTCGAAGACGATCGGGGCATAGCGACGGGGGTATCGCGAACAAGCCCTTTGAAGCGGGCGTATTGTACAATAAAGCGCTTTTTGCCTTGTCTGGACCCGCATTGGACGATGACAGATTGACGCATTCGCGCCACTGTCGGCGACGATGCGGGGAAGTCGCAGTCAAGGCGCCGCCATTATCGACCTCACCGCGCACGTACAGAGACGTTCGGCGCCCCCCCCGCCAGCCGGAGCGAAGGGGATACGATGACCCGCGCGTCGCTAACGCATGCCGCCGCGATGGCGCTTCCCCGGCACGATGGTGACAACGATTGTCGCCCCCAATTGCAACTCAGTTTTTCGTTTGCCGGAGCACGCTCATCCGGCATTTACCGCGCATGCGTCAATTGACCGCATGCACTGAACCAGGCCTTAGCCCCTTCATGTCTTTTTTGCTCCATCAGGCGCGCTTCTTTACGACCGTCAACCATCTTCGCGACCTGCCGCCCACGCCGCAGCCTGAAATCGCGTTCGCAGGACGGTCGAACGCCGGCAAATCCAGCGCGATCAATGTGCTGTGCAACCAGCGCCGCCTGGCATTCGCCAGTAAAACGCCGGGGCGCACCCAACACATCAACTATTTCGAAGTGGGCCCGAAGGACGAACGGGCAGGCTTCGTCGTCGACTTGCCCGGTTACGGCTACGCGCAGGTGCCCGGCGCGGCGAAGGCCCACTGGGAAGCGTTGCTCAGCAGTTATATGAAACTGCGCCCGCAATTGCGCGGTCTGATTCTGGTGATGGATTCGCGTCGCCCGTGTACGGAGCTGGATATCCGGATGCTCGATTGGTTCGCGCCAACCGGTAAGCCGATCCATATGTTGCTGACGAAAGCGGACAAGCTGAACCGGCAGGAAAGTACGCAGGCGTTGCGCACCACACGTACGCTGATCGATCGCTACAACAAAGCTGCGGGGTTTGAGCAACTGAGTGTGCAGATGTTCTCGATGCTCAAGCGCGTGGGGCTGGAAGAAGCGCACGCGAAGATCGAAAGCTGGATCTTGCCGGAAGTGCCCGCAGCCGATATCGCACCGACGCTCGATGGCACGGAGGCCTCTGCCGCCGATTCCACGGCCTCTGCCGTCAGTCCCGCGATCGATTCGCCCCCCGATACCGATAACGCATAAAACCGGGAGGGCGTAAAAAAGCCCGCCGGATAAGCGGCGGG
This sequence comes from uncultured Robbsia sp., assembly GCA_963922375.1. GTDB lineage: Bacteria > Pseudomonadota > Gammaproteobacteria > Burkholderiales > Burkholderiaceae > Robbsia. Next base: position 724 of record CAWUJR010000266.1, on the reverse strand, counting down.
CCGAACAGCCAGCGCTCGGGGCAAGCCCCGGTCATCCGGCACCCGCTCAGGGAGGTGAAGCGGGAGAGGTCGCCCGCGACAAGCGCAACGCTCCCTCTGCCTTCCATGATATACCAATGTCTCAAAATTGCCCGGCGGCGGCGCGACGCACGCCGTCACTTTGGCGCGCGGCAATCGCCTGCCCCAATATTGCGGACACGTGATTTTCGGGGGCGTCACCCGCTGCGACGTTCTTATCGACCGCCCCGGCAGCCTGAGCACTCCCTGTCAACATGCGTGCGCTCGAGGCCGCCTCGGCGGCAGGCGCTTGATTCGCGCGCGATGTCACGGACGAAGCGGCTGTGGCAGGCTCATTGGCGACGGCCAATGCGCGCATCAACGTCTGCGCAAAGCGATCCGCCGGCTGATAGCCCATCACGCGCAGCGACACGATTTCCTGCCCCTTTGCGTCGAAGAACATGACTGCCGGCGGCCCGAACATCCGGAAGTGCGCCATCAGGGCCTGGTCGTCGACATTGTCAGCGGTCACATCGGCCTGCAGCAGTGCGAAATGCTGCATCGCGGCCTTCACCGCCGGGGACGGAAAAACCGAACGCTCCATTTCCAGGCAGCTCGTACACCAATCTGCATGGAAGAACAGCATCGACGGACGTCCCGCCGTTGCGGTCGCACGCGCCAGTTGATCGAGCGAGCGTACTGGGGCGAACAAGGGGGCACCGCCATC
>CAWUJR010000265.1:0-5713 GCA_963922375.1 uncultured Robbsia sp. | reverse complement strand
AAAATGATTTATCGATGACCGCGCCGCGCCCGCTGGATCTCTCTGGCCATACGCCAATGATGCAGCAGCGTTGACCCTTCACCCGGTATAGCCCTCTATAAAAAGCTACGCCGAAAGCTACGCCCACCTTCCACGCTCAGCGGACTTTGAGAGTGTCACATTCCAAGTTTTCCCAATCCGCCCCGGGCCATGACTGCTGGTCGTGCTATTGGTACAACGGAGAGGCATTCGGCCCGCACATTGTCTGCCATCAAAACTGGCCTGCTCGATCCGTTCAGACTTCGCCCGACACCGGCTGCGTATTCTGGCATGCGGTCCCGGAACCCGGCGACCCTCTGCCGCTTACCGCCGCTGAACGCCGGAAAATAGACGAAGCAAAAATATTGAAAGTGCTTTGACAATAGCCCCTTTGGTGCTAATATTCGTCTCAGAGGTAGCGCACATCGCGCAGCCCAAAACCCGAAAGGAAGCTGAAAAATGGAGAAGAACTTGGACATCGTTAAGACGGAAGCTGAAATTGCGAAGCTGATGGCCGAGACTCAAAAACTGAATCTCGAAATACGGTGGATGCCGTTCGTGTGGGCTAGCGGCCTGATCGTAGCGGCTCTCGGATTCTCGAAGTACTTTCTGAACTAAATTAAAGGAACCCGCCTCCAGGCGGGTTTTGTCAAATGCGCTACACGTCGCCCAAGCCGAAGGATTTCCAGGACCTGAAAGAGCGACTGGGCAAGACAGGGAACCAGATGGCCGACCTTTTCGGCGTCGCGGGCGGTCAGCAATGGCGCAAGTACACGGGCGGAGCGGAACCCCGAGAAATGGCACCGCAAATGCTTTTCTTCGGTGCTGCCCGCCTCGCACTCAACGCGGACGAACTCGACAGGGTCCTCGCTTGCATGCGCGAAATCGGATGCGAAATTGATTTAGACGCAGAATGACAAAAACGGCCCGCACCCCGGTGAGGGGCACGGGCCGTTTCATCATTTCGCTGCTGCTTCGCTCGCGGCCCATTCCTGCCAACCAGCGATGGTCACTTCGAGGCCGTGGGCGTACTCGACTTCGCGGTCGTGCTGCCTGTCAACGTCAGAGAGGCTAACCCCGCTGGCTTGACCATCAGTGACGCCGGGGGCGTCGGGAAGCGACAAACCGCTATTTGCTGCGTTCCACACGCGGACAAAGCCATTGTTGATAATGCAGCGAGAATCATCGACCTTGGTGACATAGACAGGGACCTTCTTATAAATGATGATGGCTTTCTGATGGACGGCGGACTGCGATGCAAGCGTCGACGCCTCAACTTTTGCTGACACGGTGGATTGCTTCGTTTCGACGTGCGCGACAGTGATTGCCGTTTTCGCCTTTTCTGCCTCCCATTGCGCGGCGATGCGTGATTCGCCCATGTGAGAGCCAAGCGCAAACATGCCGACCCCGAATGTCGCTGCGACAATCCACTTCCAGCGCTTCAGCAGAACTGCCGGACCCAAAAACACACAGGCCCCGGCCAATACCGCGAGCGCTGCCAGGACGCCGCAGACCAGCGCCCAATGGTTGAACAGAAACGACAGCATCGTTATTCCTTCACAAAAAATTGCGTGTATCGCGGTCGCCGGACATTGATGATGCTGTCGACATATTCGCGGTTTATCTCTCGGGCGCTCTTCGCGTAGCCCGCAAGCGGGCGAGTCCCTTTCGTACTGGTGTTGGCGATGTTGCCGAACCATTTGGACGGATCGCACCCGCGCGTGTTGGAACATAACCGCCTATCGGCTATGAAGCCCCCTAGCCCGCCGTTGTAAGCCGACAGCGCACATGCATATGAGTCCGTCGCCCCGCCCATCCAACGAGAGCAGCTTTTGTAATCGGCCTTGTCCATCAGGATTCCGGCAATAACTTGCTTGCGTAGGTCATGCCGGTCCGCCCAGGTCCATCCGTGCAACACAGGGGCCAAATTTCTCGCCGCTGCGAAGTTGTCGAACGAATTTGTTTTCGTGATCTGGAAGACGCCGATGCCGACCTCGTTGTTATTCCGAGGGCTATGGTTCTCAATTGTCGGGTCCATGCATAGACGCGACGTCAACGACACGCACGACTCTTGTTCCGCCTGCGCCGGAAGCGCATCAGGCATTGGATGGCCCGGCCAGTAAGCGGGCAATAGCGCTTGAACAAGGGCGATCACCGCCCCCGCCTTTGCCGGGATCATCGGGCGGAAACCCCGGCCCCGAATGACAGCGCGAGCCAAACAGCGAAACCGATGATTGCGAGACCGTTAAAGACTTTGAGACCGGCTAACACCACGCCCGCCGCGACGTTCCCGTTACGCACCTCGGACAACAGTTCAATCGTCGAGGAGTCGGGCCAGAAAACCCGCGAACTGATCAGCGCGAAACCGGACAGGATGAACATGCCCCCGCAAATTTGAATTGCGGTCTCCAGAAACGGCAAGTTGATGAATGAGTCAGCAGGCATCGCAATGCGCGATCCGAACAGACAAGACCCGAGCAGAATCAATAACCACGCGCCCTTATCGAAAAACAGTTTCAAAGTCTTCATCAGTGCGCCTTGTGGGCGTTTGGCCCGGTCAGTTCACGGCTGACCATCACCCCGTCTTTTGCAGCCCGTTGCGCGAGCCATAGATCGAACGTTGCCCCGTGGGCACCCGTACCGGGGCCGCGATGATGTTCTTCACACAGCACAATCAAATTCCGAATGTCGTCCATCGACTCGACCGGCTTCCCGACAAGCTGATGCGAGTACCCGTATGGATCGAACGTCATCAACGTGTCCGCGACCCTCTCGAAATCGAGCGAAGGAGCCATCGCATGTTCGTGCAAGTGGTGAACCTCTCGCGCTTCGCGGCTTCCGCAAATCCAACACGGGACGTCGAGACGCTTCACCAGCATGTGCTTGTTGCGTACAAACTCAGGCGAATCGACGCGGACCGCTCGCGCCGGTAATTCGATGTATTCGGTGATGGTCCGCTTCTGCTCCATTGGCTGAAGCAGATGTGGGACCTTCGCGAGGGTTTGCGTTTGCATTACTTATCCGCCTTCTGGTCGAGCTTCTCGCCAATGCGATCCAGCTTTTTGAAAATTGCCTCAACCGAACGGTTGAAGTTGGAAATTGCGGTCTCAAGCGTTCCGCTAGTTACGTAGGTCTGAGCTACGTACAGCTTGTAATCACTGATTGCCCTTTCCGCCCCGGTCAAGCGCGAAGAGAGACGCGTGAATCCATACCAAGCAACCGACGCCACGCCGGTAACGGGAAGCGCCAAGGCCTCAACGACTGCGGTCCAATCCATTCTCTAACTCTCAATAAAAAAGCCGCTTTAAGCGGCCTCGATTAATGGCAAAATAAAACAGCGGTCGTTACGTGCTGGACGTCGACGTGGTTGAGGTTGAGGTGGTCGCTGCTGCCCAGGTGATAGCCTCCACATCGGCTACGGTGGTAGCTGCTGCAATGGAATCCTTTCGGGCAGACCGGGTTTGAAAAGCTGCCCAATCCTGAGCGATAACCGCCGCGTTCAAGCCTTGCAAATCGGCCAAGGTGAACGACACTTGCGTGTTATCCACCGAACGCCAATAGAAGCCCGTAGGAACGGCACCGGCAATCGTGTACGCCTGGGTGTTCTGCAGGAGCAACGCTTGACTGTCGGTATCGGCTTGGTACGTCTTTATGACGCCTGCGGCCGTGGTGAACGACACGTCGACGGCGATGGCGTCTGCGTAGGCCGCGTCGATCACCGCGTTTTGTGCCGTCCGCGCGCCTGTCAGAGTCGATGTCGGGTCGGTGAACGCAAGATAGCGCGCGTCGGTATCCTCTACCGTGCCTTGGTTCGGCCATGCCGTTTCGTCTTGCGGCCCGCTGAAAACACTGTCGATTGCAGTCTGCGCGGAGTTGGTGAAATTAACGTAGATAGTCATATTAGAACTCGTACCCACAAACATAGATCACGAAGCTGCTGATGGTACCGGTGGAGGTCGCGATGTAATAAAGCACCTGCGGCGTCATCAGCCGCATATGCCAACCGTCCTGCGCGTAATAGAGCGCGGTCTGGTACACGCAACCGATGGACGACGATGTCGCGGCGAGAGCCTGAGTAACATTCGCGGCCGTCGATGTGGCGCTTACGGATGAATCCCCAAAGGCAAATTTCGCGTTCGCCGGGACAACGGAAGCGAGTGAGACCGCCGTCAACGAGGACGCTGACGCGGAGGTATTAATAACGGCCGACCGGCCGCTAGTAACAACCCTTCCCGCCTGGTCTGCGACATTGAAAGAAGATGCGGATGTCGTTGGCCAGACGCCGATAAGCGCGCTTGCCGTGTAGCCAGTTGGCATCGTTGCCGCACAGATTTCCGGCGCCTTTGCACTGGTTGCGTTCACACCGAGCAATGCAGCCGTAGCCGTCGTCGGGTTGTAGATCGCGTAGATTGCCAGGAAACCGCTCGCGGGCATTGTCGAGCTAGACGAGATTCCGCCTGCGCCTGTCGCTGTGCTGACAATCGTCGCATTTAGACTTGAAATGCAATACGTCAGGCCATTCAGCGCACTTTTGACAATCAGGTTGTCCGCTGTGTACGTTAGCGATGTGCCTGCGGTGGTGAGCGTAGCGGAGAGGTTGCGAGAATCCCCGACAATCCCGACGACCTGCTGAAGCTGCGCTGCCTGACTCGCTCCTACAGCACCCCCCACCTGGACAGGACCCCCGGTACATTCAAGCAGGACGTAACTTGCAAGCGTAGCGTTCCAGACAATCAGCGCCCATCCACCCGCGACCAGTTCACCGCCGCCCAGCGCGGCATGCGCACCGCCGAGCAATGGGTAAGCCGTGCCTGTTGCGTTGAGCGTGGATGCCCCGGTGTTTGCTGTCTTTACCTTCATCCAGAACGGTGCCCCTGCGACCGGAGCCGCGAGCGCGGGGCTGAAGGTCGTCACATAGGAATTGGCAGCGCCAGTGTCAGTCAACGTCGTAAATGCCGATGCCTGGACTTGTGCAGCATTCGCCGCATGATTCGAGGCCGTTGCCGGGGCGACTTGCGTAGGAGCTAAGCCGCAGTGATACAGGACCCACGACTTGAGCGTGCTATTGAAGCGAAGAACCGCAATCCCCGTCGCAACCAGTTCGCCACCTTGAAGGGCAGTCCCTGCGAGGCCAACGATAGGATAGGCCGTGGCCTGCCCGTCCAGGGTGAACGTGCTTGCACCCGTGTTCGTCGTCTTGACTTTGAACGCTCGGACCATTCCGTCGCTGGGTGCCGTGACAGTCGGGGTATAAGTGACTGCGTATGCGTTCACCGCGCCGGCGTCGCTTGCGTAGTTCCCCGCACCCGCTTGCGTTACCGTGGCAATAGCCGTGTGAAGTTGGTCGAACGTGTCTTTCGACAGCGTCAGGCCCGCGCCCGTGACCGCGTTCATCAGTTCCAGCATCAGCGTATTCAGGAACTCAGCCGGAACAACGGTCGCCTCCAGCCCCGTCGCGGCATTCCCGTCCGTGAAGTACCCGGTCGTGCCGAGCGCCGTCGACGTCGGCTGCGTAGTCGCGACCGACGAAACGTCAATTTGATACATTAGCTACCTATGAGTATTGGAATTGAAGATACGTATGCGCGGGCTTAATCGAGTCCAATTCGCATTCGAGAACGGCATTGCTCCACGTCGCGAGAGCCTCACCGGCTGATGAGCTACCGGCGCGGAATCGCGTAACCGTGTTAAGGGG
>CAWUJR010000264.1:0-5725 GCA_963922375.1 uncultured Robbsia sp. | reverse complement strand
GTGGACGGGGTGGGCGGGGTGGGCGGGAACGGTCTGGAGGGCCGGGAGGGCCGGGAGGGCCGGGAGGGTGGAGAGCAGCGAGGACGGCGAGGGCGTGTCGGCATCGTCATTCCCCCACCAAATAGATCCGCGCGTAAGACTGCGCGTTGCCGGATGGCGCATCGCCCGATCTTGCATGCATCGATTGATCGAAGGTCATATCGATGCGGATCCCGCGAACCGCCCGAAAGATCGGCGCACCGATATTGCCCGGATCCTGTAACGCCTGCGCGGCCTGATCGGCAGCTTGACGCACATCCTCGTTGCTCGCGGTCCAGCCTTTGTCATCGGTCCAGCCCTGCGCGTTGAACGTCGCAACCCCGTGGATCAGCGTCACCCGCGTCCACCCGTCGGGAACATCGCCGTGCGCCCGCAACGCCCGTCTGACATGGCCGAGCGTCGCCAGCGGCGGCGACGCGAGGCGTACCAATTGTCGTTGCGCGATTCGATAGCGCACCACCTGCAGACGCGGCGCCTGCTGCGGCCGTTGCAGATAACGGACGATCTGCAACGTGTTCTCCCCGACACGGATCGCCGTCTCACCACTGCCGCCGACATCGTCGTCCTGCGCAGCGGCACGACTATCGGCACCGATTTGATCGAACGCTTGCGCCATCACGCGTTCGTTCGCCATCACGTTGCTGACGACCTCACGCCCTTTCACGATCTGATCGAGCCCGCGCCACGACAGCACCGCGACCACTGCAAGCAGCGTGATCGCGATCAGCAATTCGATCAGCGTGAAGCCTGCAGCCAGGCGACGGCGTGCAGGACGCTCAAAGCGGGCGGCGTGTTTCATCGGCCAATACCGTGACGAGATCTGCCAACAACGTGTCGCCCGTGTCTGCGAGACGCACCGATACCTCCACCCGTCGAAACCGGGGATTCGCCGTGGGCGTCACCGTCTGAACGCAGGTCAATGCAAGACCGCCCTGCGGGCAGGCCAGCGTGGTCGCGCCGAAATCCGGCCATGCGCGTTGCAGATGCAATTCCGCGAGCCGGTTGTCCGCACTCCACCCTGCCAGCAAGCGATCGTGCAATGCCTCGGTGTTGGCCGCGACGCTCCCCACCGCGCGCAACGCACTTGCCAAAGCGATTGCCACGATCGCCAACGCGACCAGCACCTCGATCAACGTAAAACCGCGCACACCTGAACCGCGAGACGTCATGGGTCGGCTCATGGGTCGCTCCACAGCCCGCTTCATGGGTCGCTCCATAGCCCGCTTCATGGGTCGCTTCATCGCGCCGCGCCATCGCGCACCGCGAATCGACCGCTACCGTCGGTCTCGATACTGACTGATCCGGAATCCGAATAGAGCGTGATGGTCGCCGCCTGGCCGATACTTTCAGTGTCGAACGTCAATGCCGACGCATGCATGTTCTGTCCGTTCTCGCCCGGATAGCGGATTGCCACGTCGTTCAATGGCTCGGCCCAACGTGTCGGGCCGAGCAAGCTGTCGGACAACGGCTTCCACCGCCCATGATCCAGAACGGCAAACCGGTAACCGCCGGCCACGGGACGCCATTCGATCGGGGCGTCACGCACTTGGGCTTCGTCCTGTGCGGTTTCTAGCACCAATGCCAGCCGTTGCCCCTGTTCGATCAAATCGCTGTGCGCATTGCGCGTCAGCGACAACGACGCCAATGCGACGAGCAGCGCGCCGATGACGAGCACCACGAGTATCTCGAGCAGCGTAAAGCCTCGCGATGATTTCACGGTCGCCTGCACGCGTCAGCGGGCCCGAGAGAATACCGTCACTGCCAGGAGCCGATATCTGCGTCATTGCCTTCACCGCCGGCTTTACCGTCTGCGCCGTAGCTGAACACGTCGATCTCACCGTGCACCCCAGGATTCAGATACTGATACGGATTGCCCCAGGGATCGTTCGGCAACCGCTCAAGATAACCGCCGTCTTTCCAATTGTTCGGCACCGGATCGGTCGTGGGTTTGGTCACCAACGCACTCAAGCCCTGGTCCGTTGTGGGATAGCGACCGTTATCGAGCCGGTACAACTTTAGCGCCTGCATCACGGATGCGATGTCCTGCGTGGCGGCCACCCGGCGCGCTTGATCGGGACGGCTCATGATCTTCGGCACGATCAAGGCGGCCAGAATGCCGATGATCGCGATCACGACCATCAATTCGATCAATGTGAAACCGCGACTCTGCCGCCGTTGGCGACGTGGTGCAGTTGCGCTCAGACCCACGCGCGGGCCAACGGGACGAATGACGGTCGGGACCGCGGGTCGGACGAACTTTGCTGTTGTAACCTGCATGCCTTTGCCTCTATGACTGAAACAGTGCGGCCGCAAGCGATGCGGTCGCACAAGGATGGACTGTCGCCTCTCGCGCTGGAAACGTGATCAAGATGCAATCGAGAGGTGCTCGCGCATTGCCATATTGTCATGCTTCCGTTTTACAATGTAGTGATGAACCGCCTAACTGCTTCGATGACATCGTTGTTGGCGCTCGCCGTGTTTTGTGCGACGTTGACCTATTGGGTCATCACGCTCACCACACCGAACCCTTTGCCGAACAGCGCCGCCGACGTGCACGCTCCCGTATCCGTCGATGCCGCCGCGCATCTGTTCGGCGACGATGCCACGCAAGAAAGTCGCATCCGCCTCTCCGGCATTCTGACCATGGGTGGCGGCGCGGCCGCCATCGTCAGCCTCGACGGCGCGCCAGCGCACGTGGTCGCAGTCGGCCAGCAGATCGACAGCGGCCTCACGCTCGCCAGTGTGCATGCCCGATCGATCATCGTGGAGCAGGGCGGCAGTAAAAGCGAAATCAATCTGACCGAGCCGGCCGCCGGTGCCGGTGGCGTCATCTACATGCACTGACATCGTCACTGCACCATCTGATTGAGCTGGATGATCGGCATCATCACGGCCAGCACGATCAGCAATACGATGCCGCCCATCGCCAGAATCAACAAGGGCTCCAATAGCGTCGTCAGAAACATCGTACGACGCTCCAGTTCGGTTGCCTCGCCTGCGGCAGCGCGATCCAGCATCGTGGTCACATCGCCGGTCGCCTCGCCGGAGCGGATCAGATGTACCAGGACCGGCGGAAACGTCCGCGTGCCCGCCAGCGCGCGCGAAAGCGACGTGCCTTCGCGCACGCGCACGATCGCATCATCGATCACACGACGCATCGCGGTATTGCTGAGCGTCTCGCTTGCCGCCTGCAGTGCGCGCAGGATCGGCACACCGGCAGCGGACAAAATGGCGAGCGTACTGGCAAAGCGCACGGTGTTATAGCCGCGCACCAGGCGACCGATCAACGGCGCGCCGAGCAACCAGGTGTCGAAACTCAGCCGCGGCCCGGGCATCGACAATATCTGACGACAGAACCAGACGATCAGCGCCAGCGCGCCCAACACCGCCCACCACCACGTGCGCACGAAATGCGACAGCGCCAGCATCATGAGCGTGAGCAACGGCAGCGCCTGCTTCGAATTGGCGAATACATTCACTACCTGCGGCACGACATAGGTCAGCAAAAAGCTGACTATGCCCATGGCGACCAGGGTCACCACCGCAGGGTAGGTGAACGCCAATTGAATTTTCTGACGCAACGCATTGCGTTGCTCGATATAGTCAGCGAGCCGGGACAGCACCAGACCCAGCTTGCCGGTATGCTCACCGGCGGTGACCAGCGCCCGATAGATGTCCGGAAAATTGCGCGGATGCAACGCAAGGGCACCCGCCAACGACAGGCCGCCCAACACCTCGGCGCGGATCGCGGCTACCAGTTCGCGCAGGTAATCGCGCTCGGCCTGTTCCGACAGCACGGCCAACGCCTCGTCGAGCGGCAAACCGGCGACGAGCAGGCTGGCCAGTTGCCGCGTGAACAATGCCTGCTCGCGCGTCGACATCTTCTTCCCGAGCGATAACCGCTGCGTCCGACCGGCGTGCTTTTCCTGGCCGGCCGACTCGACAGTCAGCGGCGTCAACCCTTGCGCGCGCAGGTTTGCCCGGGCGCTACGCGCACTTTCGGCATCGATGACGCCGCGCTGGGCTTTTCCTGCCGCATCGATCGCTTCAAAACGGAACGCTGGCATCGTCTGAAATCCGGTTACTTGGGCAGGTCGCCATCGCCGGTCACACGAATGACCTCTTCCACCGATGTCACCCCGCTCGACAGCCAGCGCTGCGCATCTTCACGCAAGGTTCGCATCCCCCCGTCACGACCGGCGCGAAGGATCTGTGCATCGCTTTGCCGATCGTGGATCATCGCACGGACGCGGTCATCGATCGGCAGCAGTTCGTACACCCCGCGCCGCCCTTGATAGCCGGTGTGTCCGCAGCGATCGCAGCCGACCGGATGCCAGCTTCCGGCGCGCTCCACGCGGCACGAGGGACACAGCTGCCGCACGAGGCGCTGCGCCAACACGCCGAGCAGACTGGACGCGAGCAGATAGGGTTCGACGCCCATGTCGGTGAGACGGGTCACCGCCGATGCCGCATCGTTCGTATGCAGCGTCGCCAGCACCAGATGACCGGTCAACGACGCCTGCACCGCGATCTGCGCGGTTTCCAGATCGCGGATTTCGCCGATCATGATCACATCCGGATCCTGGCGCAAAATGGAACGCAATGCCCGGGCGAAGCTCATCCCGATCCGATCGTTGACCTGCGTCTGACCGATGCCCGACAGATCGTATTCGATCGGATCTTCCACCGTCATGATATTGGTCGACGCCGTTTCCAGACGAGACAGCGACGCGTACAGCGTTGTCGTCTTGCCCGAACCGGTCGGCCCGGTCACCAGCACGATGCCGTGCGGCTTTGCGATCAGGCGATCGAATTGCGCACGCGTGTCGGCCGCCATCCCCAACGCTTCCAGGTTGAGTCGCTGCGCGTCCTTCTCGAGCATCCGCAATACGGCCCGTTCGCCATGGCCGGTGGGCAACGTCGACACCCGCACATCCACCGGTCGGCCCCCCACGCGCAGCGTGATGCGGCCATCCTGAGGCAAACGTTTTTCGGCGATATCCAGCTGCGCCATGATCTTGATGCGCGAAATCAGCGCACCATGCAGTGCTTTTTTGGGACGCACGATATCGCGCAGCGCTCCGTCGACCCGAAAGCGCACGACCGACGCCTGCTCGAAAGGCTCGATATGGATGTCCGATGCACCTTCGCGTGCTGCTTGTGTCAGCAGCGCGTTGATCATTCTGATGATCGGCGCGTCGTCTTCCGATTCCAGCAGATCCTCGATTTCCGGAATGTCCTGCATCAGGCGGGATAGATCCACTTCGCCTTCGACTTCGCCGACCACCTGCGCAGCGCTGCTATCCTGCATCGAATAAGCGCGATTGATCGCTGCCGTCAGCGCATCGGCAGGCATCCTCACCACTCTGATCGCACCGAAACGGCGAGCGACTTCCGCAATCGCCGCCGGTCGCGTTCGATCGCTGGTCCAGACATCGAGACCATCCGACTGCTGACGCGCAATCAGCAACTGGCCACTGCGCGCGAAGCTGTAATTCAGTAGCCGCGCCGCCGCCGGGTCGACAGCGGCAATAGCAGCACCAACAGCAGCGGTGTCTGTCGCGGTGTCGACAGCAGCAAGCGAAGCAGCCGATGGATGAGCGGCAGCGGCGGCAGGGGCGTCAGCGATGGTGCGCTCAGTCACTACGGGGCTCCGTTATCGACGGCGGGAGAGGCAGGGACCGCC
>CAWUJR010000263.1:0-5735 GCA_963922375.1 uncultured Robbsia sp. | reverse complement strand
CACCGGCAGCAGCATCGCTCCCCCCATGCCTTGCACGACGCGCGCGGCAACCAACCCGTCGAGCGAGCGTGACGCGGCGCAGGCGATCGAGCCGGTCACAAAGAGCGCGATGGCGCTCATGAACACGCGTTGCGTGCCGAAGCGGTCGGCAAGCCAGCCGGAGGCTGGAATCAGCATGGCCATCGTCAGTGAGTAAGCGATCACGACCGACTGCATGCGCAGCGGGCTTTCGTTCAGCGAGTGCGCCATCGACGGCAGCGCCGTATTGACGATGGTCGTGTCGAGGGTCTGCATGAAAAAGCCGACCGCGACGATCCACAACATGATCGTCAGCGTTCGCTGCTCGATCGCAGGCGTCGAGGCCTGTGCATCGGCGCGTGCAACGCTTTCCTCCGCTAGGCGGTCCGAGCCGCGACCCGGGATAGGAGGGACGGTATGACTTGCAGCGTAATCTGTGACGCGGCCTGCAACACGACCGGCGACCTGACCCGCGACATGACCTGATTCAGTATCCTGCTTTACAGCATCGTCCTTCACAGCGTGATTGTCCTCCGGACGCGGTGGATTGCCTGACTATTTCCCGGTACGGGTGCCCAGGCATGGCATAATTTTGCCGATCGTGCGATGTCGCGATCTGTGTGTGAATCATCACCGTTTCATTACCGACGAGTGCTATGAACAATAAAATCCGCGACAACGATCGGGTGGAGACTGTACTTGCATCGACCGACGCGCCAGGCGCAACCGATCGCGATGCCCCTTTGATCGAGGATATCCGTTTCCTCGGTCGTTTGTTGGGCGATGTCGTCCGCGAGCAGGAGGGTGACGCCGTATTCGATACCGTCGAGACGATCCGGCGCACGGCGGTACGGTTTCGCCGGGAAGGGGATCCGGTCGCCGGCGAGCAGCTCGATCGCATGCTCGCACAACTCAGCGCCGCACAAACCGTACAAGTGGTCCGGGCGTTCAGTTACTTCTCGCACTTGGCGAATATTGCCGAGGATCGTCATCGCAACCGCCGGCATCGTGTTCATGCGATTGCCGACTCGCCGCCTCGTCCCGGTTCGCTGGATTTCGCATTGACGCGGATGAAAACGATGGGCATCGCCCGTCAGACGGTCCGGGCCTATCTGGGTGAAACGCTGGTCGTACCAGTGCTCACTGCCCATCCGACCGAAGTGCAGCGCAAGAGCATTCTGGACGCTCAGCGCCAGATTGCAGCGCTACTGGCGGCCCGCGATGAACCGGCGAGTGGACGCGAGCGGGCGACGCGCGACGCATTGCTGCGAGCGCAGGTGACGACGTTGTGGCAGACCCGGATGTTGCGCCATTCAAAGTTGAGCGTCGAAGACGAAATCGAGAACGCGCTTAGCTACTACCGAGCCACATTCCTCAGTGTCATCCCTGCGCTTTATGGCGATCTGGAAGCGGCCCTGCTGGACGACGATACCCGCCATCGCAGTGGTGACAGTGGTGACAGCGATGGTCGCGATGACAACGAAGGCAGCAATGTCGCGTCTGCGTCGCTGCCACCGTTCTTGCAGATGGGCAGTTGGATCGGCGGCGATCGCGACGGCAATCCGAACGTGAACGCGGGCAGTCTGGACGCCGCGCTGCGTCGGCAGGCGTCGTTGATTTTTACGCATTATTTGGAGCAGGTGCATGCATTGGGCGCCGAATTGTCGGTGTCCAGCAGACTGGTAAAAATCAGCCCCGCGATGGATGCGCTGCTCGCGCGCTCGCCGGACGTCTCTGCCCATCGTGCCGACGAACCTTATCGTCGGGCGTTGATCGGTATCTATGCGCGGCTGGCGGCCAGTGCCACGGACCGACTGGGGACGCCTTTGTCGACCGGCCGGACGACCCACGCCGCGGACAGTTATCCGGACGCTCACGCATTTGCCGAGGATTTGCGCATTCTGCAAGCGTCGTTGCAGGCGAATCACGGCGGCGCGCTGGCCGCGCCCCGGCTGCTGCCGCTCTTGCGTGCTGTCGAAGTATTCGGCTTCCATCTCGCCAGCGTCGACTTGCGGCAGAGTTCCGATGTGCACGAAGCCGTGGTCGCCGATTTGCTGAAGTCAGCGGGCGTTGAGCCGAACTATGCGGCACTGGATGAAGCCGACAAGCGTCGGCTGCTGTTGTCGGAACTGGCGCAACGCCGGCCGCTGCGCTCGCCGTTTCTACGCTACGAGAGCGTCACCGAAGGTGAACTGGCGATCTTTACGATGGCGGCGACATTACGCGCGCGTTTCGGGCCGCGTGCGGTCCGTAATTACATCATCTCGCATACGGAAACCGTCAGCGATCTGCTTGAAGTACTGCTGCTGCAGAAAGAAACCGGATTGTCGATCAATCGCATCGGTGCGGCAGCGCGTGGCGTGAGCGATGCGAACGGCGCCAATAACGCCCCACATGCCGCACATGGCGCACATGGTGCGGCAGGCGACGCTTCGGCGCACGATCGTCAGGCGCATCAGGCGCATCAGGCGGACGGGAACGACCACGGACTGATGGTGATTCCGCTCTTCGAGACGATCGAAGACCTGCGTCAGGCCGCCGATATCATGCGCGACTATATCGACTTGCCCGGTATCGAGTCCCGGCTGGATGCCCAACAGCGCGAGCAGGAAGTGATGCTCGGGTATTCGGACAGCAACAAGGACGGCGGATTCCTCACATCGAACTGGGAGTTGTATCGGGCCGAGCTGGCATTGGTCGCGTTGTTCGACGCACGGCGCGTGCGATTGCGCCTCTTTCATGGACGGGGCGGGACCGTGGGTCGCGGGGGCGGTCCGACCTATGACGCGATCCTGTCGCAGCCACCGGGCACCGTACAGGGCCAACTCAGATTGACGGAGCAGGGCGAGCAGATCGGCGGTAAATACGGCAACCCGGAGATTGGTCGACGCAATCTTGAGGCAGTGTTGTCCGCGACGCTCGAAGCGAGCCTGGCGGTCCCCGGCGATGCCCAGCAAGGACTGCCCGAATTCGAAGCGGTCATGCAGGCACTGTCCACGCATGCGATGGCCGCATACCGCGCACTGGTCTATGAGACGCCCCGTTTCGTCGACTACTTCTTTGCGGCGACGCCGATTGCCGAGATTGCCGAGTTAAATCTTGGCAGCAGGCCGGCGTCGCGCAAACTGCAGGATCCGGCCGCACGACAACTCACCGATCTGCGCGCGATTCCATGGGGCTTTTCGTGGGCGCAATGCCGTTTGCTGCTGCCCGGCTGGTACGGGTTCGGCAGTGCGATCAGCCGGTGGTTGGCCGAAGCGCCCGATGCGGATGACGCCCACGCTGCAACCGAGACGGAGGGTGCGCCGGGAGCAATCGGTCCAAGCGGCTCGGACGGCGCGAACGGCTCATGCGACAGCGCCGCATCCCGCCTAACGTTGCTCCAGACCATGTATCGCGAATGGCCGTTTTTCTCCAATCTGTTGTCGAATATGGATATGGTGTTGGCAAAAACGGATCTCGCGCTCGCGTCGCGCTATGCCAGTCTTGTCGCCGATACGGCATTGCGCGAGCGCGTGTTTGGCAGTGTCGAAGCTGAATGGCAACTGACCGTGGACGCATTTAGTGCGATCACCGGTGCGACCGAGCGACTCGCGGGTAATCCCTTATTGGCAAGATCGATTCGCAATCGTTTCCCTTATCTCGATCCGCTCAATCATTTGCAGGTCGAATTGCTGCGACGCCACCGCGCGGGCGAAAACAGCGAGAAATGGGTCAACGGGATCAAATTATCGATCAATGGTATTGCATCAGGATTGCGCAATACCGGTTGATGCGACTGACGAGTGGCGATGACCATCCGCAGCGCATCGTGGTAGCGTGCATGGCGCGGCGCACGATGCGCGCTTGACGGTTATTCGTCGCTGTTGCTATCGTCTGGTCGCGGGCAACGGGTCATCGTTGATACCGTACATCTTAAATAATAAACGAGACCACGATGACTTCCGACGACGCATCGACCGAACGCGGCAGCTGGCTGAAATGGATTTTGCTTTTGCCATATATTGCGCTGTTATGGGTTCCTTTTTATAACGGGCAAGAACCGGCTGTCCTCGGCTTTCCATTTTTTTATTGGTATCAGTTTCTCTGGGTGCCGCTGACGTCGCTGCTGATTTATATCGTCTATAAGGTGGCGAAATAATGAGCGCTACCGTCAATCCAGTTTCACTCAGCGTTTTCATCGCCTTCTTTGTGCTGGTGACCGTCATCGGGTTCGGCGCGGCGCGCTGGAAAGCGGGCGATATGACCCAACTGCACGAGTGGGGTCTCGGCGGTCGTCAGTTCGGTGCGGTGATCACGTGGTTCCTCGTCGGCGGCGATTTCTATACGGCCTATACGGTCATCGCGGTCCCGGCGCTGGTGTATTCGGTGGGCGCCTACGGATTTTTTGCGCTGCCCTATACGATCATCGTGTATCCGTTCGTCTTCCTGGTGATGCCGAAGTTGTGGAAGGCGTGTCATAAGCTGAACCACATTACCGCGGCGGATTTCGTGCAAGGGCACTACGGCGGCCGTTGGTTCGCGGCAGCCATCGCGATCACTGGCATTCTGGCGACAATGCCGTACATCGCGCTGCAATTGGTCGGGATGCAGGTGGTCATCGAGGGATTGGGCGTGAGGGGGGAGGCGCCGCTGATCGTCGCGTTCGTCATTCTCGCGGTGTACACCTACGCCAGCGGTTTGCGGGCCCCGGCGATGATCGCGTTTGTCAAAGACATCATGATCTATATCGTGGTGATCGCCGCGGTCTGGCTGATTCCGTCGAAACTCGGCGGGTATGCATCGGTGTTCTCGGTCGCCGATCATTACTTTGCGGCGAAGGGCGGGGCGACCGGCATTACCTTGCACCCGGCACAGTACACCGCGTATGCATCGGTGGCACTCGGTTCGGCGTTAGCGGCGTTCATGTATCCGCATACGATGACGGCCATTCTCAGTTCCGGCTCACCGCAAACCATCAAGACCAATGCCGTGTTCCTGCCCGCTTACACGCTGTTGCTCGGCTTGATCGCGTTGCTCGGATACATGGCCATTGCAGCTGGCGTGCACGTGAGCTCGGCTTCGCAGGTGGTGCCGGCGCTGTTTCAGAAGCTGTTTCCATCGTGGTTCGTCGGCTTTGCGGCTGCGGCCATTGCGATCAGCGCATTGGTGCCCGCGGCGATCATGTCGATTGGCGCCGCCAATCTGTTCACGCGTAATCTCTGGCGCCCCCTGGTCAATCCGAATATGACCCCGGCGCAGGAATCGCAAAGCGCGAAGTTGTTCTCGTTGCTGGTGAAGTTCGGCGCATTGGTTTTCATCCTGTTCGTTCCGGCCAAATTTGCGATCGACCTGCAGCTGTTGGGTGGTGTCTGGATTCTCCAGATCTTTCCGGCGGTCGTGTTAACGCTGTTCACGTCGCGTTTGAAACTCCCGGCGCTCTTTTTGGGCTGGGCGGTGGGAATGGCGCTGGGAACGTCGCTGGCGTTGGAGCAGGGCATCAAACCGCTCTACACGCTGTCGATGGGCGGGGCGCAGATTCCGGTCTATATCGGGCTGCTCGCGCTGGCGGCCAATATAGTCGTGGCGTTTGTACTGTCGGCTGTGCTGAAGTCGGGTCGTCCGGTCGCCTAGGTCTCGGCCTAAGCGGCGTGCCCGCGCCGGGGGCCCGCCCCGTGCGCTGCCGCATGCATTGACCCCGCGGTTGACGGGGGGGACCCCGCTTTCGAGCGGGAGCA
>CAWUJR010000262.1:0-5765 GCA_963922375.1 uncultured Robbsia sp. | reverse complement strand
GTGGTATCGCAATTCAAGACCGGTCAGCTCGACGGCGTGTCGATCATGTGTCTGGATCTGGACGGTTTCAAGCAGGTGAACGACACCCATGGCCACTATGCCGGCGATGATTTGCTGAATGCGGTGGCCGAAAGCTTAAGAAAAATCGCGGGCGACGGCCATTTCGTGGCCCGTCTAGGCGGGGACGAGTTTGTCGTCATTCTGGACACGCCGGATGCCGGGGCCGCCGCCACCCTTGCCGCTCGGATCGTCAGCCAGTTGTCGAAGCCGTTCAGTCTGATCGACGATAGCCAGGTAACGGTCAGCGTCAGTATCGGCATTGCGATCGTGGGTCCCGACGAGAACGTCGACGATATGTTTAAACGGGCGGATCGGGCGCTCTATGAAGCAAAGGCCTCGGGCAAATCGACATTCAGGTTCGCAACCGATGACGCCATGGCGTAAGGTGATACGACCGCGGTGAAGGACCGAGGGAGTGCGACCGAGTGCCTACCATGGGAACGCATCCGGCCGAGCAGCGCGCATTGATCTTGGCCACCGCAGCCGCTTAGACGGCGGCTATCATACTCGTCGTAACGTATCGACGACCACCGACAGCGGCCCGTCATCGTCACCGGCTTCGGCCTCGTAGACGATGACGATGTGCAATGCGGGCCCTGTCGGCGCCCTCTGTGGCAACACCCACTGTAAGACCTGCGTCCACGTACGGCTGTGCGACCCATTCAGGTAAGCAGGCGAGACCGTAGCCGGAGGCCGCCGCGTGCGCGGCGTGCGAAAAAGTGCTGAAAGCCCATGGTCGGTCCACGCCGACCTTTACCGCTTTTTCGCCGCTTTGGCGAGACGATGTGTGGGCATCGCTGCACCCGGCCGTGCCAATACGGTTGCTCGAACGAGCAGCATTGCAGTAGGAGACAGAACGTCATTGCGCCCAGGATTTCGGAACCTTAGGTGGTTCAACTTCGGCCATGGCCCGGGCAGCAGCGAGCACGGTTTCTGTCGAGAATACCGCGACGTCCGGTTGACCATGTGCATTGGTAAACATTAATTGTTGTCCCTTGCGAGCGACGACCGATTTTTGCTGATCTACTTCGTTTGCAGGTACACCGATGAATGACAACGGATTATCTCTGGGCGTTCGGCCAGCCGTCGCTTCAAGGTTGATGGATTCTTGCAGACCGACATGATAATCGGTGCCAACGACGCGCGGCTGCACCACCCCTTGTTCCGGCGATCGCGTCGAGTGCAGGAAGTCCATATTCCGGTTGAGCGCAAATATGTAGGGGCCGTAAGCGCTCACCTCCGGCCGAGTCGAAATCCAGGCGCCTGACGCGCCCGTGCCGGTGCGCGGTGTTTGCGCCTTGATTCGTGACTGGTCCGCATCCATGATGCTTTCAAAGGCATCCTCCTGAGAGCAATGAAAGTACGCAGGCAAAGCGGTGTGTTCACCGGACAAAAAATGACGACGTTCCGAAGTAAGGAAATCTGCCATTCGGGCTTGATCCGGATGCGTGCGGTCTAGGCCAGCGATCACATGTTGCAGTACCGCGTCGGGGGACCGGTTCTGTGTCGGGCCGCCTAAATATAGGCTTGCTTTCAGGTCATCATGTTTTGCCAAATGGCGCACATCACCTGTCGCATGGATCGCATCCGCATAGGCGGTATAGGGACGATTCGAGCGGCTGGCAGCCCAGTGGGCTTGCGCCATTTGTGAGATCTGATCCGAGCTCGGCACGAGGTCACGTGCTGCATCGTAACGTGCAGGCGACGTGCTCGAAGATGCCGCGGCATAAGCACCGGTCGAAGACGAACTACTTTGCGCCACCTTTCCATTCTTGTCACAGGGTTGGCCCGTGGATGCCAGTTTATAGCCGGTTGGCGACGATTTGCTCGACTTCACCCCCTTCTTGGTGAAAAGCGGTGAGCCGCCTTTCATGGAGAGCGCGGCGGCATCGGCTATCACTTTTTCCGAAGAGAGAATATTGCCGGCCGCGTCTCGTGAGGTGCGTTCGATGATTTGAAATGTACCAAGATGCTCATGACGATTAGTAGGATCATAGGCTTCAAATGTCTGCTTGTTGGCGTGCGCCAGTCCGGTCATCGCGATGGGCGGCATCCCTTCCTTTATCAATGACATCTGCTTGTAACGCTCGCCCGACGGATGTCTCAAAACGTCACCGCCCGCGTCAAGATCCGCGTTGCGCACACTCGACGGTGAGGGGGGGCGGCCATCTTTCGTGCCCGTCCCGGAAGCATGTGCCTGTCCTCGATCCGGTCGGGACGGTAAACCGGCAAACCGGGTATCGCTCGGTGCGGATACGGATGGCCTACTTACCCCGGCGTGATCGGCTTTGGATTCTGTTTCAGCGGGGTAGGTATTCACGGAGCCGGAACCCGAGATTCGTGATGGAATCATTGCATTTCGCCTTGTACGGTTGCAAAACCTATGTTTTACAACCCGTCCACCAGGCAATGACCTACGAAAGCGAAGTTCCCGCCTTGCATGCGAACCTTCTGATGACCGCCATCTGGCGGAAACAACGCATACCAAGGTTCACGCGCACCACAATCGGTAACCACGAAATGCAACCGCCGCATTGGGATACCCGCCAATATACAGAAACGCCCACCATCATTCGCGGCGATCATTGAACGGTAACTCGCCCTGCATCGGGTAATCAGCATTCGCAGAATCGCCTGCTGCACTGACCAACGCGCTCACGCGGACTCCCAGCAACCGAATTTTGCGATTCAGCGTAATGCGCTTCAAACATTCGGTCGCTGCGCGGCGTAGCTCACCGGCGTCCGCAGTTGGATGGGGAATCGTCAGATCGCGCGTGACGGTTTGAAAATCGTCGAAACGCAGTTTGATGCCCACCGTCTGCCCACGATAGCCCTTACGCGTCAGATCCTCTGCCACGCGGGTGCACAGTCCCGTGAAAGCAGTGGATAACGCAGGTCGGTCCTGACGCGGATGCAGATCGCGTTCGAACGTGGTTTCCCGACTCATCGATTTCGGCTCGCTGCTGACCACCACCGGACGGTCGTCTCGACCCTGCGCGGCATCCATCAACCACGCGGCGTACGTCCGACCGAAATGCGTTTGTAGCATCCCGGCGTCCGCAGCCGCGAGATCGCCCACACTGACGATGCCTAACGCCGCCAACTTCTCGCTGGCCTTCGGCCCAATGCCATTGACTTTGCGAACTGCCAGCGGCCAGATCCGTTTCGGGATATCTTCCGGTGCTAACAACGTCAAACCATTCGGTTTGTCGAGTTCAGAACCGATCTTCGCCAGCAATTTATTCGGGGCGACACAAATCGAGCAGGTCAAGCCAGTGGCGAGATGGACCGCGTCTTTGATCCCCCCGGCCAGATCGGCGACTTCTCCCGGAAGGTCGGTTAAATCGATGTAAATCTCATCGATGCCCCGATCTTCGATCTGCGGGGTAAACGTTGCGACCGCTGCCTTGAAAAGGCGCGAATAATGACGATAGGAGTCAAAGTCCGTTGGCAACAGAATGGCGTCCGGCGCAAGCTGCGCAGCCTTCATCATGCCCATCGCAGAAAACACGCCCAATGCGCGCGCCTCGTACGTCGACGTGGTGACCACGCCACGCCCTGCATAATGCCGCAAGCGGGCGAAGCGTCGCGTGCCATCGGGTAGCAGTTCCGGCACCGCGTTACGACCGCCCCCGATGACCACGGCCTGTCCACGCAGCTCGGGATAGCGCAGTAATTCGACGGACGCATAGAAGGCGTCCATATCCAGATGAGCGATACGGCGGGCGACGGGATCCATAGGGCGATATCATAGCCGAGTCGGCAGCGAAACGACATTGCGTCGAACGCCCCCGAAATGGCCCAAGGTCCCGTTTCCCCGTTCAACATCCTTAAACGACGGTAGGCGTTCCCGGTCGCCCGTGTACTTGTAAATGCGTTTGAAGTCGTCGTTTGACCTCGCTCAATCTGCCGCTATCGCGTTCTCCGACAGCAAGATCATGCTTTCGGCGCCGAACGCCAATGCGGCGACCCGATCGGCAAAACTCAGCTTGGCGGGTGAGGCATAAACGGTCTCTGCCCCGGACAGGCCAATCTGGTGATGGGCGTTCGTCCCCCAAACGTACACGTGCCCTTTTTCAGTCAGCGCGGCGCCTCTTCCCGGGTTGGCGCAGACATCGACCACATCGAACGCGGGCAGAATACGGCTTGGCGGGACATGATCCTCGTCTGCCAACTTCGTCAAACTGCTCTGGATATTCCGTCCCCATCCCCAGAGCCGATTTTTTGAATCGATCGCGAGTACATGCTCGCCGCCCAAGACAATTTGGCGCCACTTGACCTCTTGGTCCTGGTTATCAAAAATCGTCACGCGTCCATTCGTGGGTGACACGAGTTCGTTACGCCCGTCACTGCCGCCGGCACCCGCGAGATTGTTCCGATCCGAATAATTCCTACCCCACATATAAAGGTCGCCACCGTTGGTAATGGCGGCAGCGTAATCGTGCTGGTGAGTCGCCTGCTTCCACTTCAGCGTTTCGAGCCCTGCCAATGGCTCGGGAAGCGTTATCGCTCGCCCAGCGACGCCCAACAAGCCGTTGTCGGATTGACCCCAGCCGTAGAGCGTCCCTTGCGCGCCGATGGCAAAACTGCAGTAGCATGCATCACTGCCAGCGCCGACTCCTGCGTTTCCCGCCGACACTTGCGCAAAGGGACCATCCGCAATCTTTCTGAACACATTCGTAGAAAAAGACGTGCCGGCATCAGGCTTTCCGCTCAGCCATAAGCCGCCACTCGAATCCAGCGCCAGCGAATACCACAAGGAACTGGATGCGTGAATGATGCCTTGCATACGCGCTTCACCAAACCAGCACTCTGTGGGCTCCTTGACGTCAACAACGCTTCCCGTACCGGTTTGCCCGACATCGCTTCTTCCCCAAGCAAACAAGCGACCGTCCGCATCGATCGCCAGATGCGACGCTCCCCCTTGTGTGACCATTTTCCAATGCCGGTCGCCTCCCGCCGGCACGAATGTCTCCAAATTTTCGCTGGAACCGTGACCGGTCTGGAAATGCGAGCCGGCGCCACAGACCCACAGAGAAAGTGACGCGTTCGCTGGATCGTCGCTACTGAGCACGACGGTTGCGGTGCCGGAGCGATAGGCGTTCCCGTCGACGATATAGGAGGCCTCGATCGTTCCTGCAGTCGCCGTTGCCCAGGCCGGAGCGGAAACCGAAACGACTAAAGGTCCTGCCGCCCTGGTCACCTTCTCACGTACCGTATAATGATCAGGATCGACATTTCCGCCATTCGATGACCGACACCTGACAGTGACGTCGACATCCGCGCCCAATCTCAACGCCGCATCGGCCGGCAAACGGAGTCGCAGGCTTGTCAAATACGATTTGTACAACGTATTATTCCGAGCATCGAGAAATTCCGGTGCCCCCAATAGCGGCGCATCCGCCACGTCCCTATCCACCAGGAATCGGGTGGCGTCATCTTTATGGATTACCTGAGCAAGCGCCACACCGGGCTCGGCGTACTTGTAATAGACATAGACGGTTTTTCCAGCCGACTTTTTCAACAACGCCAGTGGAACCTTGAAAACCATCGCAGTTTGTTGAAGATTTACATACTGCGGCGGGGTGAGGAGCACGTCCTCGTCCGCGGCCGGACCGTAACACCAATGCATGAAGATGGTGGCATCGGCCTTCAGAACCTTCGATGCCGCCTCGGTCAAGCCTATCATGACCGCGCTGTCGTTT
>CAWUJR010000261.1:0-5770 GCA_963922375.1 uncultured Robbsia sp. | reverse complement strand
CCCCGCTTAGCGCGATTCGCAGCTGGCCAGCGTCCGAGAGGCCAAGAGAGCGACTGCGCTCGGCCGGCGTACGCGCCCTCAGCGACAGCGAGTTGCTCGCCCTGTTCGTGCGAACCGGCATTCCCGGGCGCAGCGCGGTCGATGTGGGTCGCACCATGCTGCAACGTTTTGGCACGCTACGGGAATTGCTGGACGCGAGCGATGAGGAACTGAGCGACGTCGAGGGGCTCGGGCCAGCAAAGATCGCGCAGATCCAGGCGATCAATGAAATCGTGCGGCGTTCGCTTGGACAGCATATGGAACGGGGGCCGGCGCTCGACTGCCCGTCTGCGGTCGGAGACTACCTACAACTGATGATCGGCTCGCGTCCGTATGAAGTCTTCGTGTCGCTCTACCTGGACATACGGTACCGATTGATCCGGGCGGAGGAGTCGTCGCGCGGCACGTTGACGCAGACGGCGGTTTATCCACGCGAAATCTTGCGCGAAGCGATGCGCCTGAATGCCGCCGCCGTGATCGTTGCGCACAATCACCCATCCGGCGACGTGCAGCCGAGCGATGCAGATCAGTGTTTGACACAACAGCTAAAGCACACATTGGATATGATGGATGTCCGGCTGATCGACCATTTTGTGGTCTCCTCCACCAGCCGACTCTCGTTTTCGGAGCGAGGGTGGCTATAATTTCCACAAAGCATTTGATTCGCCTGCCCTTTCTCTGCTAAAATCTTCGTCTTTGTTCCGGCCTAGCCCGGATGCCCGAATTCAGAGGCCGAAATCAAGCGGAGCCCGTTTTGGGACGCGTGAGCGGAATCAAACGCGAATTCAAGCGGATCCGATAGAGCAGGCTAATCGAATTCAGCGTACTAGGAGTGCTTCATGGCACGCAAATGCATCGTGACGGGGAAAGGGCCGCAGGTCGGCAACAACGTTTCCCACGCCAACAATAAGACCAAGCGTCGTTTTCTGCCGAACCTGCAGAGCCGTCGTATTTGGGTTGAAAGCGAAAACCGCTTCGTCCGTCTTCGCATCTCGACCGCGGCACTGCGCGTGATCGACAAGAACGGCATTGACTCCGTGCTCGCAGATCTGCGCGCACGCGGCGAAGCTTAAGGAGATCCGAGATGGCCAAGGGCGCACGCGACAAGATCAAGCTGGAATCGACCGCTGGTACGGGTCACTTCTACACGACGACGAAGAACAAACGGACGATGCCGGAAAAGATGGCAATCTCGAAGTTTGACCCGGTTGCTCGTAAGCATGTCGAATACAAGGAAACGAAGATCAAGTAATAGATCTTCGACCGGCCATGCGCCGGTCCTTGTTTCGAAAAAACCCCGTTTGGCTCACGCCAAAACGGGGTTTTTCCTTTTTACGCAACGATCCGCATCGAATAGTCGACCGCACGCACGTCTTTGGTCAGCGCGCCGATCGAGATTCGATCGACGCCGGTGTCAGCAAAGGTGCGGACCGTGTCGGCATTGACGCCCCCCGATACTTCCAGCAGCGCCCGCCCCGCAGTGATGCGCACGGCTTCACGCATCTGCGGCGGCTCGAAGTTGTCGAGAAGAATCGATTCGGCACCATGCACGAGCGCTTCCTCCAACTGGACGATCGTCTCGACCTCCACCTGCACCGGTACGCCACTTTGCAGTTGCGACGCTGCGTCGAGCGCGGCACCCACGCCCCCCGCTGCCGCAATATGGTTTTCCTTGATCAGGATGCCATCGTACAGGGCCAGCCGCTGGTTTGCCCCGCCGCCCACGCGAACCGCGTACTTCTGCGCCAGGCGCAAACCAGGCAACGTCTTACGGGTATCCAGGATCTGCGCGCGGGTGCCCGCTACCAGCGCCACATATCGCTGCGTCGCGGTACTGACGCCGGACAGCAGTTGCAAGAAGTTCAGCGCATTACGCTCGCCGATCAACAGGCTGCGTGCGGGACCGCGCAATTCGCATACCGTCGCGCCCGGCGTCATCGTCGCTCCTTCAGCAACATGCCAACGCACGTCGATGCGCGGATCTACTTCGCGCATGACCTGCTCGAACCACGGCGCGCCACACAGGCAGGCCGACTCACGCACGATCACCCGCGCGGTCATGACGGCAGCAGCCGGCACCAGTCGCCCAGTTTGATCGCCCGTCCCGATATCCTCCGCGAGGGCCGCCGCCACGTTCGCATCGCGGGCAAGCCGCAATCGTCCGCGGTAGGCGGTATCCGCTTCGATGAACAATGAAAACTGCGCGTCCGCCGCGCTGTGCTTCGATTCTTCCATGACTTCAACCGGTTCGCGCTGCCGTTAAAAAAAGACCCCGCCGAAGCGGGGTCCTCTTTACTGTCGATGCGCAGTTTAGCGCAAAACCGATATCAGGCGTAGCGGCGCAAACGCAGCGCAAAGTCTTGGAGCGCCTTGATGCCGCTCTGCTCGGCGCGTTGGCACCAAGCCTGCAATTGCACCAACAGTTGTTCGCGCGACACGTTCGAACGTTCCCAAATCGTCGACAACTCAGCGCGCAGTTCATAAAACGTCTGCAACGCGCTGCTGTGCTCCAAAATCTGCGGCAACTGCTGTTTCTGCTGATCGGCCAGCACTGCTTCGTCCTTATGGAACCACTTACGCCCGCTCTTGAATACCTGGTACTTGTCGCTCGCGCCCAGCGCCTTGATATGCGCGAGTTCCTGGCGGTAAGCACGACGCAGCGTCGACGCATACCGCTCCATCACTTCATACCGGTTCGACAGCACGGCCTGCAGCGTATCGAAGTCGCACACCATCTTGCTGTTACCGTTCAACAGCTTCGGCGTCGGTGCGATCTTCTTCACACGCGCGAGCTTGCACACTTCCAGCGAACGGATCCACATCCAACCCGCATCGAACTCGTACCATTTGTTCGAGAACTTGGCCGACGTCGCAAAGGTGTGGTGGTTGTTGTGCAGTTCTTCGCCACCGATCAACAGACCGAAGGGGATCAGATTGGTGCTCGCATCGTCGCAATTGAAGTTGCGATAACCAAAGAAGTGACCAACACCGTTCACCACGCCTGCTGCCCAGAACGGGATCCACACCATCTGGATCGCCCAGACTGACAGACCCACCAGTCCGAACATCGCCACGTTCGCCACCATCAACAGGCTCACGCCCATAATGTTGTAACGTGCATAGACGTTGCGCTCGAGCCAGTCGTCCGGCGTACCGTGGCCGAACTTCTTCATCGTCTCTTCGTTACGCGCTTCTTCGCGGTACAGTTCCGCGCCTTCCCACAGCACCTTCTTCAGGCCGCGCGTTTGCGGGCTATGCGGATCTTCTTCGGTCTCGCATTTCGCGTGGTGCTTGCGGTGAATGGCCGCCCACTCTTTCGTCACCATGCCGGTGGTGGCCCACAGCCAGAATCGGAAGAAATGACTGACCGACGCGTGCAACTCCAGCGCACGGTGCGCTTGGCAGCGATGCAGGTAAATGGTCGTGCTCAGAATCGTGATATGCGTCACGACGAGCGTATACAACACGATTTGCCACCAGGTCAGATCGAGCAAGCCGTGCGCAAAAAACTGAAGCAGGGAATGGAGCAAGGTAATGTATCCCGTACAGGAAAGGCGGAAAGAACGAATTAGTCGTCTACGCCAGGAATCGCCGGTAACGCGTCAGCGCCACCCACCGAAACAGCCGATGCCATTTGCATCGCGCCGCCCCTTCCTTCTGTCGACTTCCAACCCGATGACGACGGTCGCATATCGCTAACCACCGGCAACATGCAGCGAACTGACGTCAGATTCCATTCTACCCTATCAGTTCCCGCTGTTTTGAGAGGAAATTGTAACCTGCTGCCGGATGACCGCATTGCGCTGGATCAAACCGCTGCGGCAGGTATTTCGTCGCGCCGATGGCTGCCGTGCCCAACGCCGTCGCGCGCCCGCCGTTTCCCGGCAAAAGGACCGCACAGCCCCGGTGCACGCCGGTGCCGCCCAATCAGGCGATGTCGCCTGCTGCGTCGTCAGATTGACCGCTGGTCGATTTGTCGGTCGATTGTACCGATTTTGCAGCGACCGCCTTGCGCTCCATGACGGCCGCAAAAAAGCCGTCCGTACCGTGGCGGTGCGGCAACAACGACAGGTAATCCCCTGCTTCGATGTCAATCTTTTGCTCGGCGAGCACCCTGCTGGCGGGGATCAATTCGAACTGATCGTTGCCGGCCAAAAACGCCTCGACAATCTGCTCGTTCTCCGCAGGCAGCAGGCTGCAGGTCGCATAAACCAGGCGCCCGCCCGGCTTCAGCAGTTTGGACGCCGCAGCCAGAATCGATGTCTGCTTCGGCACCAGCTCCGTGATCGTGTCCGGCGATTGACGCCATTTCAGATCCGGATTGCGCCGCAGCGTCCCCAGACCGCTACACGGCGCGTCGACCAGCACCCGATCGATTTTGCCGGCCAAACGACGAATCTTGACGTCGTTTTCGCTATCGATGACGATCGGATGAACATTCGACAACCCGCTGCGGGCCATGCGGGGCTTCATTTTCGCCAGACGTCGCTCTGCCACGTCGAATGCATACAAGCGGCCGGTCGAACGCATCATCGCGCCCAGCGCCAGCGTCTTGCCGCCTGCGCCAGCGCAGAAGTCGACGACCATTTCACCGCGCTTGGGCGCCACCATCTGGCAGAGCAGTTGACTTCCTTCGTCCTGCACTTCGACCCAGCCTTCCTGGAACACCGGCATGCGCGTCAGCGCCGGCTTGCTACCCAGACGCACGCCCAGCGGCGAAAACGGGGTTTCCACCGCATCGTGGCCCGACTCGGCGAACGATTCCATCACCTTGTCGCGGTTCGCCTTCAGCGTGTTCACGCGCAAGTCGAGCGGGGCCGGGTAATTCAACGCAGCGGCCAACGCCGTCATCGATTCGGTATCGAAGCGGGCAGCGAACGCGGTGTAGATCCAGTCCGGCAAATTGGTGCGAATGCGCAGCGGCAGGCTAGCCGGGTCGATGGTGGCCACATGTTCGAGCCAGTCGCGCTCGCCCGGTGCGACCACATGCTTCAACGCCGCACGACCGACGGTCTGCATCAGGCCGAGCAGCGTCAGGCGACGCGTCGGTGAGCCAGTGCCGCTTTCCGACAGATGCGCAAATTCCATCCGTCGACGCAATACCGCGAAGATGGCCTCGGCAATGACGCCCCGCTCGGCATGCCCCAACTTCGGGTGGGCGCGAAAGAAACGGCTGACGGTAGCGTCTGCCGGCCCGGTGAATTGAAGGACCTCGGCGAGCAAGGTTTCGGTCTGGCCGATGAGAAAGCCGTGCAGTTTCATGCGCACTCCGTGGCGAAATGCCACTGTGATTCGGGGGGGTCGAGCCGCGCAAGCACGCGATGACCCTCGATCGACAGTCGTCCTTCGACGAACCATCTCACCGCCCTGGGATAAATAAGATGTTCAACTTGCAATACGCGTGCGGCCAACGTCTCGACGTCGTCGTCCGCGGTCACCGGCACGGCGCCCTGCACGACGATCGGCCCGCAATCCAGCGCTGCGGTAACGAAATGGACCGTGGCGCCGTGCAAGCGCACGCCGCCATCGATCGCACGCTGATGCGTTTTCAGACCCGCAAAGCTTGGCAACAGCGACGGATGGATATTCAATAGCCGACCGGCGTAGTGGGTGACGAACGATTCGCTCAGCACCCGCATAAAGCCCGCGAGCACCACCACGTCCGGCGCAAAGGCGTCGATTTCCGCCGCGAGTGCGCGATCATACGCGTCGCGGTCGACGAATGCGACCG
>CAWUJR010000260.1:0-5773 GCA_963922375.1 uncultured Robbsia sp. | reverse complement strand
GACGAAGCCGCAGCATCCCAGAGCTCGCCCGGGCTCGACGGCCGGCCGTCCCCGGACGGAGACGCGATCCCGAAATGACGATAGGCAAGCAGCGTGGCGATGCGCCCGCGCGGCGTGCGCTGTACATACCCTTGCTGGATTAGATAGGGCTCGATCACATCCTCGATGGTGTCGCGTTCCTCACCGATGGCAGCGGCCAGATTGTCGAGTCCGACCGGGCCACCATCGAATTTCTGCAAGATAGCTTCGAGCAGCTTGCGATCCATGATATCGAACCCGACCGGGTCCACATCGAGCATCGCCAGCGCCGCATCGGCGATCTCGGGCGTAATGCGACCGTCCGATTTCACTTCGGCATAATCGCGAACCCGTCGCAATAGGCGGTTGGCAATCCGCGGGGTGCCGCGCGAGCGTCGTGCGATTTCCAGCGCGCCTTCCGGGCCGATCTCGGCCCCTAGCAAGTTGCCGGATCGCTGCACGATCTTCGCCAACTCTGCTGCCGTGTAGAACTCCAGCCGGGCGACAATGCCGAAGCGGTCGCGCAGCGGATTCGTCAACATGCCCGCACGGGTGGTGGCCCCGACCAGGGTGAACGGCTGCAGATCGAGTTTGACACTACGCGCACCCGGACCTTCACCGATCATGATATCGATCTGATAGTCCTCGAGCGCCGGATACAGAATTTCTTCGACGACCGGCGACAATCGATGGATTTCATCGATGAACAGCACGTCGTTGGCTTCCAGATTCGTCAGCAGTGCGGCGAGGTCGCCCGCGCGTTCCAACACCGGGCCGGATGTCTGGCGCAGATTGACACCCATTTCGCGGGCGATGATGTGCGCCAACGTGGTTTTGCCAAGACCCGGCGGCCCGAACAGCAGCACATGATCGAGGGCTTCACTGCGTTGTCGCGCCGCCTGGACAAAGATTTCAAGCTGGCCGCGGACCTTTTGCTGCCCGACGTATTCGTCGAGTTGCTTCGGGCGTAGCGCCCGTTCATAGGCTTCTTCGCGGGATGACGTCGGCGCTGCCGAAATCAACCGGTCGCTCGAGAGTTTGTCTGTTTCGATCATCAGCGCATTGTACCGCTATGCGAGCGGGGAGAGGCGGGGCTTGCTCGTCAGTTCGATGTCCAGCTTTATGGTGGCAGACGAACGCGGGCAGTCAAATCAGTAGAAGCTGAAAAAAGCAGAGTGCGCTGAACGAGTGATCTGCCATTTGCCGTCAGACGAGGGCGCGTCCCAGCGCGCGGCCGGAAGCAGGCGAGCAGTGCCGCTGTCACTAGTTCTTCGACAGCGACTTCAGTGCCAGACGTATGCCGTTCGACACATCGGTGCCGGCGGGGAGGGCGCGTACGGCTGTTTGCGATTCTTTTTCCGAGTAGCCGAGCGCGATCAGCGCATGCAGTACGTCGCTGCCCGCGTCGGTGGGGACGATGCCGCCTGCCGCGTCGCCTAGATCGGCGCCCAGTTTGCCCTTGAGTTCGAGCAACAGGCGTTCGGCGGTCTTTTTGCCGATGCCGGGAATGCGTGTCAGCCGACTCACTTCCTGCATCGTCACCGCCTGCGCGAGTTCGCCGACGCTGAGACCGGAGAGCACCGCCAGCGCCATCCGGGCACCGACGCCGGTGATTTTCAGCAATTCCCGAAATGCCGCGCGTTCCTGCGCAGTGGCGAAGCCATACAGCAGATGCGCGTCTTCGCGCACGATCTGCTGAACCAGCAGCACGACCTTGTCGTTCAAATGCGGCAGATGGTAGAAAGTGCTCATCGGCACGGCGATTTCATAGCCGACACCGGCGCAATCGACCAGAATATGCGGGGGATTTTTTTCCAGCAGCGTGCCGGCAATGCGACCGATCATAGCGTGTGCAGTAAGAAGCTCATCGATTAAAACAGCGCGCGATGCGCACGCCGGGAGGGTGTTGTCGCCGCGCGCATTGCCCGCCATGACGGAACAGTCCACGCAGCGATCGGTGGTCCAAACAACCGATCAACCGATCAACCGATCAACCGATCAACCGATCAACCGATCAACCGACCGCGCCGCACGCGCACGCCCTTGCGCGCCAGTTGGGGTGCCAGACCGCCGAGGTGGCCAAGAATGCTACCGGCGTGCGCATGGCAAATCGCCATGCCCAACGCATCGGCCGCATCGGTGCCGGGCAGACCGGACAGGTTCAGTAGACGAACGACCATCTCCTGCACCTGTTCTTTCTTTGCGCGCCCGTTGCCCACCACCGATTGCTTCAATTGCAGCGCGGTATATTCGGCGACCGGTGCGCCGTTGGTCACCAGCGCGCAGATTGCGGCACCCCGAGCTTGTCCGAGCAGCAACGTGGACTGCGGGTTCACGTTGACGAAGACTTTCTCGATGGCAGCCTGATCCGGCCGGTATTCTCGGACCAGTGAGGTGACCCCTTCGAAAATCGTCCCGAGCCGCGACGGCAAATCGCCTTCGCCGGTGCGGATGACGCCGCTGGTGACGTAATCGAGGCGTTGACCATGCTGCTCGATCACGCCGAAACCGGTCACCCGCAGGCCTGGATCGATGCCCAGAATACGTGTCATGGGCGTGTATCGCGAAAGCGAGGCATCAATGACGGAAGTGACGCGTGCCGGTCATGACCATTGCCACGTTCTGCTCGTCGGCCGCTTCGATCACTTCGCCGTCGCGCATCGAGCCGCCCGGATGAATCACGCAGGTGGCGCCGGCCTTCACGACCACATCCAGACCATCGCGGAACGGGAAGAACGCATCCGAGGCCACCGCCGATCCGGCCAGCGTCAGTCCGGCATTTTCCGCCTTGATGCTGGCGATGCGCGCCGAGTCGATCCGGCTCATCTGCCCGGCGCCGACGCCGAGCGTCTGACCGTTCGCGCAGAAGACGATCGCATTCGACTTGACGAACTTGGCCACGCGCCAGGCGAACAGCAGATCGTCCATTTCCTTCGGTGTCGGATGACGCTTCGTGACCACACGCAGTTCATGCGGCTGAACATTGCGTACATCGGCCGATTGCACAAGCAAGCCGCCGCCGACGCGCTTGTAATCGAGCGCATTGCTCGATGGCTGGCCTGCGGCCGGCAGCGCGATTTCGAGCACGCGCACGTTTTGTTTCGCGGCCAGCAGTTGCTTTGCGGCATCGGTGAAAGAAGGGGCGATCAGCACTTCGACGAACTGCTTGCTGACGGCTTCCGCTGCCACTTCGTCCACTTCCGTGTTGAAAGCGATAATGCCACCGAATGCCGACGTCGGATCGGTCGAGAACGCCTTTGCATACGCGTCGGCCGACGAGGTGGCGATCGCGACGCCGCACGGATTCGCATGCTTGACGATCACGCAGGCCGGCACGTCGAAGGTCTTCACACATTCCCACGCCGCATCCGCATCGGCGATGTTGTTGTACGACAGTTCCTTGCCCTGCAACTGACGGTACGCGGACAGCGCGCCAACCGGTGCATCGATGTCACGATAGAACGCCGCGCTTTGATGCGGGTTTTCGCCGTAACGCAGATCCTGGACCTTTTCGAACGCGACATTCAGCGTGACCGGATAGTCATGGCGCTCGCTGTGCAGCCGGGCTTCGCCGAGGCTGGTCAGATAGTTCGTGATCGCGCCGTCATATTGTGCGGTATGCGCGAATACCTTCGTCGCGAGCCGGAAATTGGTCGGATAAGCAACGGTGTTGCCGTTCGCGCGCATTTCTTCCAGCACCACCGCGTAGTCGACCGGATCGACAATCACCGTGACGTCGCGGTGATTCTTCGCCGCAGAGCGCAGCATCGTCGGGCCGCCGATATCGATATTCTCGATGGCTTCCTCGAGCGTCGCATCGGCTTTGGCAATCGTTTCTCGGAATGGGTACAGATTGACGACCAACAAGTCGATCGTCGGAATCCCGTGCTGCTCGATAGCCGCGATGTGTTCCGGCAGATCGCGGCGCGCGAGGATGCCGCCATGAATCTTCGGATGCAGCGTCTTCACGCGGCCGTCGAGCATTTCCGGAAAACCGGTGTAATCGGCGACTTCGGTCACGGCAATGCCGGACTCGGCCAACAACTTGGCGGTGCCGCCGGTCGACAGGATGGACACACCCAATGCGGAGAGCGAGCGGGCGAAGTCGACGACACCCGATTTATCTGAAACAGAAATAAGCGCTTGCTTGATCATGACGAAAGGACCGGCGAAAAAAAAGCGGTGAACGGTGTTCGGGGCGCGATGTGATGAAAACGCAGTGCACGACACGATGCAAAACGAAGCACATCAAAACGTCCCGGACCTTAGTGCTATCTGACTGACCTTGCGGTGGCGCGACCGCGCGAACCTACAGCAGGCCGTGTTGCTGCAGTTTCTTGCGCAACGTATTGCGGTTGATGCCGAGATAGTCGGCGGCCAGCGATTGATTGCCGCTGGCGCGCTCGAGCACGACTTCCAGCATCGGTTTTTCGACGCAGGAAAGGATCATCTCGTAAATCGCGTTCGGATTCGATCCGTCGAGATCCTGAAAATACTCGTTCAGGCTCTCACGGACGCACCGTTCGATGTGATGTCTGCTCATGCGGCAAGTGGGTGAGGGTCGCGATCGTCGCCTGCGCTATCGGCGTCGTCGATTTCATAGACGAGGCGGTCGGAACGCGCCTTCTGTGCGTCGAAGAATTCGTTAACGGCGGCGAGCTGTTCACGCGTGGTGTCCAATGTATTCATCCGATGCCGGAACAACGTGGCATCGGCAAGGCCGCGAGTGTACCAGCCGATGTGTTTGCGCGCTGTGCGCACGCCGGTGAATTCGCCGTAAAACGCGTAATGGTCTTCGAGGTGCCGGTTCATCACCGACTGGATCTCGTCGACCTTCGGCGACGGCAGTAGTTCACCCGTTTCCAGAAAATGCGAAATTTCGCGAAAAATCCACGGACGTCCTTGCGCGGCACGCCCGATCATCAGCGCATCGGCACCGGTGGCGGCCAATACGTGACGTGCTTTGGCCGGCGAGTCGATGTCGCCGTTCGCGACCACCGGAATGCCAATCGCGGCTTTGACCGCCGCAATCGTTTCGTATTCTGCTGCGCCCTTATACAGATCGGCACGCGTGCGTCCATGGATCGTCAGCATCGAGACACCGGCCGACTCCGCAATCCTTGCGATGCGTAGCGCGTTGCGATTGTCCGGATTCCAGCCGGTGCGGATCTTCAACGTGACGGGGACCGCGTCGGGACCGACGCCCACCGCGTTCACGACGGCTTCGACAATCCGGGCCACCAGTGCTTCGTTTTGCAGCAGCGCCGAACCGGCCGCGACATTGCACACCTTCTTGGCCGGGCAGCCCATATTGATGTCGATGATCTGCGCACCGTTCGCCACATTGTGACGCGCGGCGTCCGCCAGCATCTGCGGGTCAGCGCCCGCGATCTGCACTGAAATGGGTTCTACCTCGCCACGATGGTCGGCACGCCGCAGTGTTTTTTCGCTCTTCCACAGCAGCGCATTCGACGCGACCATTTCCGACACCGCATAGCCTGCGCCCAGGTGCTTGCACAACTGGCGAAATGGCCGGTCCGTCACGCCTGCCATTGGCGCGACAAACAAGGCATTACGAAGCGTATGAGAGCCGATGCGGAGCATGAGGGAAAGCGCCAGCGCGCGGAAGAGTCGACATAGTGGCCGACAAAACGGCCGAGCAAACAGGGGAATCCAATATTTTAGCGCATCCCGGCCCGCTTACGGCGTCGTTTTTCAGCGGCGCTGGCCGAACATCATCTGCCGCGCGAGCAGC
>CAWUJR010000259.1:0-5774 GCA_963922375.1 uncultured Robbsia sp. | reverse complement strand
GCGTCAAAGCGCTCGTTGAGGCCGCCGGCGTGTTGCAAGGTGCGCCGTATGCGTACAAATGGGCCGAGTTCCAGGGCGCTGCCCCGCTGTTCGAAGCGCAACGCGCGGGTGCGGTCGATCTGGCCCCTGCCGGCGATCTCCCCGTACTGGCCGCCGCATTGGGCGATCCGACATTGAAGGTCGTCGCGACGATCCTGAGTGCCGCTACCTCGCTGGGAATCGTCGTACAGCCGAGGTCGACCGTTCGCACCGTCGCGGATCTGAAAGGCAAGACCGTCATCGTCTCGTCGGCGCGCGGCAGCATCTCCCAATACCAGCTCTATGGTGCGCTCGCGCAAGCGGGACTGTCGCGCCATGACGTGACGATCAAGTTCGTCTTGCCCATCGATGCGTTCACCGCGTTCCAATCCGGTCAGATTGAAATATGGGCCACGTTCGATCCGTATTTTGGCTCTGCGCAAGCGGTAGGAGGACGCGTACTGCGTGACGGCACAGGCATCAACAGCGGGTTGCGGTTCATCACTGCTTCGGGGCAAGCAGCCGCGGATCCAGCCAAGCGTGCCGCGCTCAGCGATGTCCTCCTGCGCTTCCGACGGGCGGGCCAATGGGCCATCGACCATCCCGACGCGTATGCGCAAACTTATGCGACGCTCACGCGGCTGCCGCTGTCGACCGCAAAGCTGATCACGGCGAGGGCACCGCTGAAACTGCACGGCGTCACCCCTGACGACATACAGACGCTTCAGCAAGTCGCGGACAACGCATTCCGTGACGCCATTCTGCCGCGTCGCATCGACGTCGCGGCACTGTCCGACGCGCACCTTGGCTTGCCCACAACCGCTTAGTGAAAGGAAAGACATCCATGACAACGCCTACTTCTCATCGCACCGTCGCCTCCGATGACGATCTCAAATTTGCTTATTGGGTTCCCAATGTCAGTGGTGGCCTGGTCGTCAGCACCATCGAGCAACGCACCGACTGGAGTCTGGATTACAACCAGAAGCTCGCTAAAACCGCCGAAAACGCCGGTTTCGATTACGCGCTCACACAGATCCGGTTCACCGCAGGCTATGGCGCCGAGTATCAGCACGAGTCGGTTTCGTTCAGCCAGGCATTGCTGCACGCCACGCGGAAATTGAAAGTGCTTGCCGCCATCCTGCCCGGGCCATGGCATCCCGCCGTGGTGGCCAAGCAGTTGGCCACGATCGACCATATCTCCGGTGGCCGCATTGCGATCAATGTCGTCAGCGGCTGGTTCAAGGACGAATTTACATCGATCGGCGAGCCCTGGCTGGAGCACGACGAGCGCTATCGTCGGTCACACGAGTTCATCCAGGCACTCAAGGGCATCTGGACGCAGGACAACTTCACGTTTCGTGGCGATTTCTATCGTTTCAACAACTATACGTTGAGCCCGAAACCGGTACAGAAGCCTCATCCGGAAATTTTCCAGGGCGGGAGCTCGCGCGCTGCACGCGATAATGCCGCCAGCGTATCGGACTGGTATTTTACGAATGGCAACACGGCCGAAAACCTGAAGAAACAAATCGACGACATTCAGGCCAAGGCCGCGGTCAATCAACACAAGGTGCGCATCGGCGTGAACGCGTTTGTGATCGCGCGTGATACCGAAGAGGAAGCCAAAGCCGTATTGGCCGACATCATCGCCCACGCGCATAAAGATGCGGTCAAGGCATTCGGTGACGCCGCCAAGCAAGCGGGCAATGCCTCTCCGGAAGGCGAGGGAAACTGGGCGACATCGACTTTCGAAGACTTGGTGCAATACAACGATGGCTTCCGCACCAACTTGATCGGTACGCCGGAGCAGATCGCCCATCGCATCGTGGCTCTCAAAGCGGTGGGTGTCGATCTGATCCTTGCCGGGTTTCTGCATTTCATCGAGGAAGTCGAATATTTCGGCGAGAGAGTGCTGCCGTTGGTGCGCGAATTGGAGCGCCAGGCCAGCGGCCTAGCCGCAGAGCCGCAAGCCGCCTGAGCTTCCCGGGCCTTTGCTCGGGCTCGCTACTGCGCGATCCTCATCGCTGGGCGCTGGGAAACCCGCGTCGCCGGCAGACAATCCTGCCGGTACTCGACGTGTAGTCGGTGCTCGGCGGATCGAACATCCCCGGGATAATCACCATCGGCGGCATCGGGCGTATATCCGACAGCTTCCAACTCTCCCAGTTCATTCATCAATTGTCTGTGTGTGATCTCGTGCGCCGGTTTGACAAAAGGGTAGCCGCGACACTGTTGCTGCGTCAGTCTCGGTGCCGCATACGCTGCGTCTGCTCCATAGCCCGCAACCATAGCGAAACAAGCGACGATAGCCGACTTCACGATGCCGTTCATTTTTCGCTCCCTTTCCCTAAAATTGGAATCGATACCTGCCTGTTGCGCTGCCACCATGCCAAGCGTATTCAGCATAACGTCAGGAACACCGTCATCGCCGGTCGAAAAGCTTAAGATATTTTTAAGCTACTGGTTTTTACGACAACGGAAAGCGAATAAGCTGTCTGTGTTGAAAGCTTCAAGCGTGGACACCCCCCCTGATGTCCTGTCGAACGGGCGTGTCTTTTCCGCTTCCTTGTCTGTCATCCTCTCCTGCCAACAAAAACGCATGATCAGCTGAAATCGATACGCCCACGGCTGTGGCCGCGCGCATACGGTTCGGAATTCAGGTAAGTTGGTGGGGCAGGTATCGGAAAAAACAACCGAAAACAGGAGAAGCGATGGCGGTCAATTATGGGATTGTGAAAGGAACGGTCACCGGTCATCTACGTAACGCGGACGATGACCATTACCAGATCCTGGTTCAAGCGGACACAACGATGTTCAGAATCGCATCGAATGTCAAATCGTCGGCACCCCATGCGCCGTCGGTAGTGCTGTTCAAACAGCTCACCGCGTTGCCGTCGACACTGCTTTCGGGATTGGCGGCGCTGACGCCAGGATTCACGAAGGTCCCATCGACGCCAGGTGGCTTGGCGCTGGATTACCTCCGAGGCGGCTTATTCGACGTCACGACCATGACGCCGGTACCGGCCGATGCCACTGTCGGACATAATGATTTAAAGGACAAGCTGGAAGCAGCCATGGTGAGCGCGATGGCAAAAGAGGGAACGCTGATCTATGCGTTCGGCTCGCGTTGGGGCCCCGATGCTGGCCAACCCGATCAGTATTTCAAGTTCGTGCCGGGCAATGGCATCCACGATATCCATATGAACCAGGGCAATAGCGGCGGCTATACTGGCGACAACGGCATCTATCAAGATGGCGGTCTGGTACTGGTCTTCCCCGACGGCACCTGTCAGGCGTTCTTCTTCGCATTCCAGTCACAGTCGTTTCATACCGACGACCACGGCAACCCCGTCTCATGACGATCGTCGCGCTGGCGAGGCGTCGCGTCCCAAGAACCATCCAGCATCTGCCCGTTCGGTGACGATCAGCGTTGGTAGCGCTGGCCGGTGTGAGCTGCCGGTTCAGGGCGAATGACTGCGGGATGCGCCAACTCGCATGCACGCTGTCGCATAAATGTCATCCTGGAGCGCTACGATCGTTGTTTGCGATCGCGGCCTGTTCGTCCGATATCCGCGATTCTTCAAACAATCGATCGGACTCCCGCGCATGCTCGAACACTTCACGCCTTCCTCTGTCGTCGTCATTGCGATGCTGGCCGCCTGCTTCATCATGGTGCTGGCTTTCGAGGCGACCAATGGCTTCCATGATGCGTCGAATGCGGTGGCCACTGTCATCTACACCCATTCGCTGAAGCCGGTGCCGGCGGTCGTGCTCTCCGGCGTGATGAACTTCCTCGGCGTGTTGGTAGGCGGCATCGCAGTCGCCTACGCGCTGGTCGAGATTCTGCCACCCGATGTGCTGACGCCACCGAATGGTGCGCCCGCCGTGCCCATGCTCGTCGCGATCTTTGCATCGGCATTGTTCTGGAACGTGCTGACCTGGGCGTTCGGCATTCCCAACAGCAGTTCGCACTGCATCATCGGGGCATTGATCGGCGTGGCCATCGCCGACTCGCTGCTCCAGTCGCGCTCGATTGCCCAGGGCGTCGACTGGTCTCAGATTCTGACTGTGTTGAAAGGCCTCGCCGTCTCGCCGGTGCTGGGCTTCGTATCAGCCGGCGGCCTATATGGCGTGCTCCGTCTGATTTTCCGGACCCGTGGTCATTTGTTCGAACCGCCAGAAGAAAACGAGGCGCCAGTCTGGTGGCTTCGCGGTCTGCTGGTTCTCACCTGTACTTCCGTCAGCTTTTCACATGGCACCAACGACGGTCAGAAAAGCATCGGTCTGATCATGCTGACCATCATCGGATTGCTGCCGGCATCGTTTGCATTGAATCCAGATGCCACCGTACAACTGGCGCAATTGAGTCGGAGCGCCGCCGCGGCCATCCCGCTTATCCAGCAGCACGGTGACGACGTGAAGCCGCGCGCATTGCAGGCGGCGGCCATTTTGCAAAGAAACGGCGCCACGCTGGTACGAGAAGCCACCGAATTGCATGCCGGCGAGAATAATCTGCACGGCGAAACCGCCACGCGCGCACAATTGCGCGGCTACGTGTACGACATTGTCGCAGAGCTGAGATATGTGGGGCGATCGGCATCGGCCAGCACGCAAGAGAAACGGCAAGCTGGCGCGTTGCGAAAGACGATGAGTCAGTCCGTCGAATATGCTCCGATCTGGGTGCGCGTGTTGAGCGCGCTTTGCCTCGGCATCGGCACGATGGTAGGGTATAAACGCGTGGTCAAAACGTTAGGCGAACGACTGGGCAAACAGCACATGACGCCCGGTCAAGGTGCGTGCGCGGAACTGGTCAGCTCGGTGCTGATCGGCTCTGCCGGCTTCACCGGCTTACCCGTCAGCACAACGCATATCGTCACCTCCGGCATCGCCGGAACGATGGTCAGCGGCGGCCACGGTCTGCAGACCGGCATGCTCGTACGCATTGTCCTGACGTGGGTCGTTACGCTCCCGGTAACGATCGCCATCTCCGCAGGACTGTTTTATGTGCTGGCCAATCCGCGCTTCTGATTGACGCGACGTCAAGGATCTGAAATTGCGCCGTTGCTAGCCCCGACATACTGCCCCAACCCCTCCACCAACGCATCGAACATCGCCCGGCAGCGGGGACTATTTCGCAGGTCTTCGTGCATCGTTATCCAGGTCTCGAGCGATAGCGAAAACGCACCCGGTAGCACCCGCACCAGCGCATCGTTTCGCGCCGCCAGCGGAACCTGACAGCCACCGATCCCGGCGCCGGCGCGAATCAGCGCGAGTTGCGCCAGGTCGCTGTCGGAACAGATGGAAAACGCCTCCCGATTGAACGGTGGGATCGCCTGTCCCACTCTACGAATGAAAGCGTTCGCCTCGTCATAACCAATGACGCTATGTGCTGCGAG
The DNA here is from genome assembly GCA_963922375.1 of uncultured Robbsia sp. Taxonomy (GTDB): domain Bacteria; phylum Pseudomonadota; class Gammaproteobacteria; order Burkholderiales; family Burkholderiaceae; genus Robbsia. Next base: position 360 of record CAWUJR010000259.1, on the reverse strand, counting down.
CGCATCGATGCGTTGCGGCACGCCATATTGCGCAAGGTAATCCTTGTGTGCATACAAGCCGATATCGATGCCGCCAATACGACGGGCGATCAGTTGCGCTTGCTCGGGCCGCGTCATTCGCACCGCGATATCGGCTTCACGACGCAATAGATCCTGAAGGCGATTGCTCAGCACCAGCTCGACCTTCAGCGCTGGATGACGCTGCCTCAACCGCGCGATGATCGGCGGTAATACTTCGACACCCATGACTTCGCTGGCCGACAGCCGCACGACGCCTCGTACGCCGTCGCCATACTCGGTCGCGGCGCGTACCAGCGACGCGGCCGTGCTTTCCATCATTTCCGCATGCGGGCGCAGCCC